>CBFDEA010000283.1:0-3793 GCA_965603695.1 uncultured Rhodospirillaceae bacterium
ACTCGAACGATATCCCAACCTGAGAATTGTTCCTGTTCCTATATTTTATTCCGATCTGTCGGCTTTTGTTCATAACAAATATAAAATAGATATTTCCGACTGGCAGTCTCTTGGCGCCTATTCGCTAACGACAATCCGCGGATTTGAATACGTGCAAAAGAAAATTTCAAACCACTCTTCCCGGCGTGTCGCAACGTCGGCTCAAGCCATTCAAATGGTTGAAGAAGATTTGGTGGAAGTTGCAGTTCTCAATCGTTTCCTCGGCCTTCTGGCTATTGCTGAAACCGGTGCCAAGAACGTTGTGGTGCATTCCCCGCCTCTGGAACGCTTACCTGTTTTTCACTTCCTCCATAAAAGACACGAATCTCTGATACCGAAATTGATTGCTGTTTTGCAGGATATGAAAAGCAGCGGCACTCTTTCTGCGATGTGGGATGACTTTACCTCTCGAAAAATTGAAAGCCTCTCACAGTAGATGAATGAGAAAATACTTTTAAACGAACACGAGCCAAGCCGGGAGACCTTCCAGCGCTTACCGAATTTTCTCAAGACCATTAAGTTTGTGAACTTTAGTTTTTGTTGAATGCTAACGAATGGGCACCCATATCGTGGTACATATATTTTGATGAACAGAAGAGGAAAGATCGGAAATGCTTATAAAACCCTTTAAATACATACGAACTTTTTCACTGTCTGTTTTGGCTTCAGTGGTGTTTTGCCTGCCGGTGTTGGCGTAACCGGATGTTTACGTCCTCAACACCAGCACTGGCGCACCTTATGCGACCAAGGAACGGACAGGGTTTCAGGATCTTATCGTCGCCGAGGTGTTTCGCCGTATCGGCCTTAAGGGTCAGGTGGAAATGTACGATGCCTCGGCGCGCGCGCTTATCAACGCCAACGAAAACATCGACCACGGCGTGACAATGCGCATCAAAGGGCTGGAAAAAAAATTCCCGAACTTGCTACGGGTTGATGAGCGTTTGATCGAAAACAACTTTGTCGCCTATTCAACAGGCCTAAATTTTACCACCGATAACTGGAAAAGCCTGGAGCCTTATGTCGTTGCACATATCAACGGTTGGGTAATTTTTGAGCGTAACCTCGGCCCGACTCAGGAGAAGCAGGCGGTCAAGGAACCCAGTCAAATGTTTTCCATGCTGGAGAAAGGAAGGGTCGAGGTGGCGCTCTATGAACAATGGCAAGGCCTGCAACGCGCGAAAGATACCGGGATCAAGGTAAAGATCCACCAACCGCCATTGGCGTCGGTCAACATGTATATGTACGTGCATAAAGACCATGCCCATTTAGCGCCAAAATTAGCCGAAGCACTGCGTGAAATTAAGGCCGACGGCACATACCAGGAAATTTTTAATCGCACACTAACGCCCCTGTTGCCGACAGAATAATCGGTGGCGATATAACGATGTTAAAAATCTTTCGACCCAGCCAGATCGCCTCGAAGATGATCAAGCTGCTTGTTGTTTTCAGCTCCTTGATAACGCTGATCACGACGGGTGTGCAGTTATGGTCTGAGTACGGGCGAGATATTCATTCCATTGAATTTACTTTCGAGCATGTCGAACGCGGCTATCTCGAAAGTGTGACTGAAAACGTCTGGCAGTCAGACATTGATAGGCTGGAGCTGCTGATAAAGGGTATTGTTGAAGCCCCCGATTTTAAGGTCGCCATTGTGCGTAAAGAGGACGGCCAGGTGTTAGCGAGGGTTGGCGATAATGTATCCAAAGATATTATCCGCAAGGTTTATCCGCTGCACCATATTTATCGCGGCAAAGATATCGAAATTGGCGAGTTGGTGGTCATTGCCAGCTTAACCGAAGTGTACAAGCGTACGCTTAACCGGTTTGGTTTGATCTTGCTTTCAAATGCCGTCAAGACCTTCATGGTCGCCCTATTCATGTTTGCGGTGTTGCACACAATGCTGACCAGCCATTTTGATGTGATGGCGAAGTTTGCCCGCAAGATGGATTTTTCCCTTCCCGAAGAGCCTTTAAAGCTGGACCGTGGTTTTCTCAGCGGTAAGCGCGATGAGATCGACCAGTTGGCCGACTCTCTCAACGACATGCAAGGCAAGTTAAGGCATGCTCATGAGGAACTGGAAGAACGGGTCAGGGAACGGACCCGGAATTTAACTGACGAAATTGCCGCTCATAAAAAGACGGAGAACGAACTGCGAAAGGTTTCAAGTGCCGTAGAGCAGAGTTCCCAACTGATATTCATTACCGACATTGATGGCGTTATCGAATACGTGAACCCGCGCTTTACTGAGTTGATGGGATACAGTGCCGAAGAAGCTCTCGGAAATAAACCAAGCTTGATTAAATCCGGTGATACGCCTGATGAAGTCTACTCGAACCTTTGGGAAACGCTCCTGTCCGGCAATGAATGGCGCGGAGAACTGAAAGACCGACGAAAAAATGGTGAGCTATTTTGGGCTTCGGCTTCCATTTCTCCCGTTCGTGATGACAATGGCGCCATCACCCATTTCATTGCCATCCACGAGGACATCACAGATCGAAAAGAGGCTGAAGAGGCTATGCGGGACGCCCGTAATGCAGCCGAAATAGCAAATAAGGCGAAGACTGATCTTATGGCCAACATGAGCCACGAACTTCGCACCCCCTTAAACGCCATCATTGGTTTTTCGGAGTCCATGAAGCTTGCCGTATTTGGCCCCATCGACAACACTCAATACGAAGAATATGCGGGCTACATCTATTCTTCCGGAACGCATTTGTTGCAACTGATCAATGATATCCTGGATGTCTCTGCCGTTGAGGCGGGTAAGCTTAAGTTGAGGGAAGAAGAAGTTAACGTTAATGCGATCTGCGAAAGTACAATTCAGATCATTCTTCCCAAAGCACAGGAAACCAATATTTCACTGCAAGGAATCAGTTCATCTTTGCCGCTATTGATGGCCGACCCGTTACGCCTGAAGCAGATATTCATTAATCTCTTATCTAATGCCATCAAGTTCACACCCGAAAACGGCTTTGTTTCCTGTGATGCATATATCGATGAAGAGTCAAAGATGATCATCACCATCACAGATACTGGCATTGGCATGGATGAAGCGGGTTTGGTAAAGGCCATGGGGCGGTTTGGCCAAGTTGATAGCTCTTTGTCTCGTTTGCACGATGGAACCGGGCTTGGACTGCCACTCACTCAGGGATTAATCGAGCTGCATGGCGGAATAATCGAAATTGCAAGTTCGCTGGGTGAGGGCACGAAAGTGACTATCAGCTTCCCCCCGGAAAGGCTTGTACGGACATAACAATTTGCGAAATAGATTTTTCGCTTAAGACTTCACCTTACCGTACAGAACCGGACATTATCGGGATGCGGCTGGAACTTCTGCTTATAGCCATGAAGGGACGTTGACCCGTCATTTCATTGCAATTGATGTCGCTTGCCATTTCGCCTAATCTTTTTCCCATGGAGCCTCAACCGACGGACCCCCATAAGAAAGAATTAAGGCCCATCTCGGTTCTTGCCGGGACCATTTTGGGCGTGGGCATTATCATATCCCCGGTTCCAGAGGGTTTTTCACCAGAGGCCTGGAAAGTGCTCGGGGTAACTCTCTGGATGGCATTCTGGTGGCTGACCGAGGCTTTGCCAATCTCCGTCACCGCCCTCTTGCCCCTTATTGTATTCCCGGTCCTGGGTCTATTCGACTTCAAGGTGTCGGCCACGCCTTACGCCCACCCCTTGATTTTCCTTTTTATGGGCGGCTTTATTATCGCCAAGGCAATTGAAGCCTGGAACCTGCACAGGC
>CBFDEA010000284.1:0-3785 GCA_965603695.1 uncultured Rhodospirillaceae bacterium
AGTCTTCGCCGTCGAATGTCGCCGCCAGGGCTTCCGACTTGTCGCGGTTGCGGCCCCAGATCATGACCTCGCTAATCGGCCTGACGCTGGCGTGGGCCCTGATCAAATGCGGGGCCAGGACTCCGGTTCCAACCATCAGCAACGTGCTGGAATCGGCCCGCGACAAGTAACGCGAGGCCAATGCCGAGACACACGCCGTCTTGCGGGCGGTCAGGGCGGCACCATCGATCATCGCCAGCGGCGTGCCGCAGGTGCCATCCATCAACATGTACGCACCCATCACGGCGGGCAGATCCTTATCGCCGTTTTCCGGGAACACGGTGACGATCTTAACGCCGATGACATCGCCCTGGGCCCAGGCCGGCATCAGCAACAGGGCCGGGTCGAGGCCATCAGGCGTTTCGATGCTATGATGATGGCGCACAGGGACCGTGCAACCGTCGTGAAACTGGCTGTCGATGGCGTCAATCAAGGATGGGAAATCGAGGCCGCGATGCAGCTCTTCGGCGGAAATCATCAGCATAATATTTAAGCGGCGTCCTTGTTGGTTAGCAACGGAACAGAGGAAATCTGTGCCGCCGTCGGGTTTATTGCGCTGCCTGCCTCGAGTTTTTTGATTTGCTCTCTGAGGTAAGCTTCTTCGCGTTTGGAGTTTTCCAACATCCGCATCAAATGGCGATTGAGCGCCCGCCTGCGACCGGCAGCGACAAACGAGACGATAGCGCCACATAAAAAGCCCAGGACGACGGCACCCAGAACGGCGGCAAAAATGGGCACTTCCAGGTTATAAGGCGTCGGCCACAGGTCCAATTGAACTATGCCGCGGTTCGATATGGTAAAAGTCACGACCACCGCGGCCAGCGGGATCAATAAAATCCATGAGAGAAACCATGAGAGAAAGCGGGCCACGAATGTCTATCCGTTGAGTTTTTCGCGAAGCTGCTTTCCGGTTTTGAAATACGGAATATGCTTGGAGGCAACGCTGACCGCTTCGCCGGTACGCGGGTTACGGCCGACTCTGGAGCCGCGCTCCTTAACGGAAAAAGCCCCGAAACCACGCAATTCAACCCGGTCCCCTGCGGCCAAAGCAGAGGTGATCTCATCGAAGATAGTTGTCACTATCCGCTCCACATCCCGTTGATAAAGATGTGGGTTCGCATCGGCCAGACGCTGGATCAATTCAGATTTTGTCATTACCGCTATCCTCCATCCGTCGTGTGGGCCAATCTTATGCCCTGGCATTCTAACCCTAGAACCCCTAAGGGTGCCAAAGCGAGATCAAGCCGTCAAGTGTAAGTCTTTCTGAAAACAGAGTTTTTCCGACCAAACCGTTAAAATAATTTTGCCAGCCCTGGCCCGGACGCTCAATAACCAGCGTGCGCACACCAAGGCCCGACGGAATTTTTCTGGTTTTCTCAAGCCAGTCGATGGCCTCCGTCTCGCTGCCAATGGCGTCAATCAGGCCATTAGCCAGGGCCTGGCGGCCACTGTAGACGCGCCCGTCGGCCAGCGCCTTAACCTGCTGCAAGTCCATATTGCGGCGCGTGGCGACCATCTCTACGAACATCTCGTACATGTCCATAACCACGTCCTTGATCACCTGGCGGGCTTGCGGTGAGGTCTCTTCGAGCGGATTGGGTTGCGCCTTCATCGGCCCGCTTTTGATGGTATCGGGCTTGACGCCAATTTTTTCCAACAAGCCCGTGACATTGGCGGTTTGCATCAACACACCGATGGAACCGGTAAGCGAGCCCTCGCGAGCCAGCAAATGATCCGTCCCCAGGGCGATCATGTAACCGGCCGACGTCGCCATCGAGCCCATCACCGCGACAACCGGCTTGCGGGCGGCGACCGCCCTTAGTTGGTGGTACAGGCTTTCGCCGCCAACGATGGTGCCGCCCGGACTGTCGATCCTGACGATCAGGGCAAGCACCCCGTCGTCGTCTTTAAGCTTGTTTAAGGCCTGTTCGCGATCAAGATCGTCAACCAGGATGCCACTGACGTTAAGGCGCGCGATATGGTCGCCCTCGGCAATGTTTTTAATATCGGTAAGAAAGGCAAGGGCGACCCCGGCAATGATCGCCAGGGTGAGGATGCGCCACACCAGCAAGCGGCGTTTCAGACGCTGGCGTTCGACGACGTAATCAGCATCGAGTGACATCTTGCCTTAATCCCTCCGCTGGCGTTATTGGAAGCGACCCGAAGCAGATAACAAAATCCACTTCGGGCCGTAACCGGATACGAAGATTACTCTTCGTCTTTCTTCGTCGCTTTCTTGGCTGCGGCCTTCTTCGGTGCGGCCTTCTTAGGTGCTGCTTTCTTTGCAGCGGCCTTCTTCGGCGCAGCTTCTTCTACTTCTGCTGCGTCGTCGGCGTCTGCTGCCTTAGCGGCTTTCTTCGGAGCGGCCTTCTTCGGCGCGGCTTCTACTTCTGCTGCGTCGTCGGCGGCTTCTGCCTTAGCGGCTTTCTTCGGAGCGGCCTTCTTTGCAGCGGCCTTCTTGGCCGGCTTTGCTTCGTCTTCAGAAGTGCCGGTGACCTGCTTTTCCCTGAGCGCGGCGCCCAGAATATCGCCCAGCGACGCACCGGAATCGGACGAACCGTATTCCTTCATCGCTTTCTTTTCTTCGGCCGCTTCAAGGGTTTTGACCGACAGGGTCAGCTTACGACTGGTGGTGTCGATCTGCATGATCTTGGCGTCAACCTTGTCGCCTTTGGCAAAACGATCAGGACGTTGCTCGCTGCGCTCACGCGACAGGTCGCCCTTGCGGATAAAGCCGGTCAGGCCTTCGCCGACCTTGACTTCGACGCCACCATCGTTGATCGCGGTAACCGTACAAGTGACAACCGCGCCCTTCTTGAGTTCGGCGACTTCACCCTTGAACGGATCTTCGGTCAGCTGCTTGATGCCCAAAGAGATGCGTTCTTTTTCGATATCGACATCGAGCACCTTGGCCTTGACCATATCGCCCTTTTTGTATTCTGCCAGAGCCTCTTCGCCGGTTTTCTCCCACGACAGGTCGGACAGATGGGCCATGCCGTCGATGCCGCCAGCCAGGCCAATGAACAAACCAAACTCGGTGATGTTCTTGATCTCGCCTTCGACTTCCGAGCCGGTGGTGTGATTTTCGACGAAATCTTCCCACGGATTGGAACCACACTGCTTGAGACCAAGCGAAATGCGGCGCTTCTCGGGATCGGTGTCGAGCACCATGACTTCGACTTCCTGGCTGGTCGCAACGATTTTGCCGGGATGGATGTTCTTCTTGGTCCAGCTCATTTCGGAAACGTGGACCAGGCCTTCAACGCCGGGTTCAAGTTCGACGAAAGCGCCGTAATCGGTAATGTTGGTGATCCGACCGTTGAATTTGGCACCAACCGGATATTTGCCGTCAACACCTTCCCACGGATCGGCTTCAAGCTGCTTCATGCCAAGGGAAATCCGCTGGGTTTCGGCGTTGAAGCGAATTACCTGAACATTCAGAGTCTGGCCGATCTGCAAGGCTTCCGACGGATGGTTGATGCGACGCCATGCAATGTCGGTGACATGCAACAGGCCATCGACGCCACCCAGATCGACGAAAGCGCCGTAATCGGTGATGTTTTTGACGACACCCTCAAGAACCTGGCCTTCGGTCAGGTTGGAGATCAGCTCGCCACGCTCTTCGGCGCGGGTTTCTTCCAAAACGGCGCGACGCGAGACAACGATGTTGTTGCGCTGGCGATCCATTTTCAGAATCTGGAACGGCTGCGGCGCTCCCATCAACGGCGAGATATCGCGAACCGGAC
>CBFDEA010000285.1:0-3783 GCA_965603695.1 uncultured Rhodospirillaceae bacterium
GGGTTGACCCATTTCCTTACTCAGATAGTAGGCCCATTGATCGAGAAAACGGAGATTTTCGCGAACCACCACGGCGGTCAACCCGAAACGGATGGGCACAGGAGCTTGCGCAACCTCCTCATGGTCGGCACGCACACTGCCGGCCATGATGGCGGACAGGAAAACGAAAAGGCACAGATACGCCGCCCAGCTTCTGTTCACGGAAAACTCCTCCCAGAAAAAGTTCTTGCCGTTCCGGCGGGAGCCACGGGTCCCGCTCTTTTAGTTATTGGCCGTCTGGAAATATCTTCGCATTATCCATCGACGGAGGAATTATCCACTCTTTATTGATAATTCGCAAATCGTCGATACGTCCATATGGCGCAGTTTCAAGCAGTTTGGCGACTGTGTTTTCGCCCTTATGTTACTTATTGGTAACGTGGGTTTTCAGAAAAAACCCAACAACCACTTGAATCTTATGGTTATTAGCGGCTTCGTTACCATGTGGGGCGGAATGTTACCGTCAGGTAACGGAGTCTCTGAGTTATCCACAGGGCCACCCCCCTAAAATCTCTAAATAATCAATAATAACAATAAGTTACCTCGCATGGCATGGAATCTGCTTATTAACCCTTAGAAAAAAAGGTCATCCGGTGTGTCTATCGCAACGGGAAACGGGCCGCAAAAAAAAGCAGGTAGGGGGTTACGACTTGAGAATCGGTTTTTCGATCACCGGGGGAACTGTTGCCGCCAGTGCCGTGGTCCTTATTTTATTGTTGGTTGGCGGTTGGTTCGCCCAGGCCACTTATTTTAAACAATCGTCATTCTGCGGTGGTTCTTGTCATGCAATGACTGAGCAATTCACCGCCTGGAAGAAAGACAAACATTTCGCCGCCAACAACGAAAAATCGCAAGAAGCAGGTTGCGTCGATTGCCATATCCTTCCCGGTGAAGAGAATTCGATGAAGGAAAAGTATCGTGGCCTGCGTCACCTAAGCGCGAGCCTTTACGACGCCAAAATGCCCTTGCCGATCCGTCCTGTGGTGAACGACGAGTCCTGCTTACGCTCGGGGTGTCACTCGAAAGAGACAATCCAAGACAAGGAAATCCAATTTACCGAAAAGGTCCGCTTCAAACACAAAGCTCATTTTGAGGATAAGGCACTTATTGGACAGCAGGGGCTTTCCTGTGAAACCTGTCATTTCAAGGTGACGGCCGAGAAGCATTTCGAGGTGCCCAAAGATATCTGCTTCCTGTGTCATCTGAAGCTGGAAAAACCGACCCTGGATCAAGCCGTCATGGAAGAAGTGACGATTGGCGAAAAGGCGGTCCAGGAAATCAGTTTCCGGCAAAGGCCGGCCATCGACTTCAACCAGGGCGCCTCGAAGTGTGAAATTTGTCACGAAATCCCGACCAAGTCTCTACAGGGACAACTCAGTGCGGATGATTCCAAGGTCAAGGCGATTACTCATCAAACCATCAAAGAGGCGGGCGTCGCTTGCGAAGGCTGCCATTATGAGATCGTCAAGGGTCATGGTGAGGTCGATACCGGCAATGTCGTCTCTAACGGCTGCCTGACCTGTCATAACCGCAGTGATGAGCTACTGTCCAAGGCCACCGATGGTAAACTGATGCATGATGAGCATATCGCCTCATCGCGGGCCGATTGTTTCGATTGCCACAGTGTCATCGAACACAAGAACCGCACCGACCATCTCGACTTTGTCCGCGAAGATTGCACGCTGTGCCATCAGGACCAGCACAAGTATCAAAAAATACTGCTTGCCGGCATCCCGGTTGTAGAGGGCATCCGCGCCGCACCGCACTTGATGTTCAAGGTCAACACCAATTGCATGGGCTGTCACCTTAAGAAAAAACTGAACAAGGGCCACGCAGTGCGCACCGGTGCGCCGGAAACCTGTGCCGCCTGTCACACCCCCGAACACAAGAAAATGCTGGTCGACTGGCGCAAACAGATCGGCAGGGACGTCAAGGGTGCCCAAGAACTTGAACTGGAGGCCCAGGAAGCGCTGGAGGTCGCCAAGCAAAGTGGCGTCGCCGCCGAGACACTGGCCAAGGCCGAGGAAATGATCGCCGCCGGGCAGAAATTCCTGGAGATCGTTCGCATCGGCAACGGCGTTCACAACAAAAAATACGCCATCACCATTCTCGATGAGGCGTTCGTCAATTTCGAAGACACCATCGATCTGTTGCAAGACGGTGGTTAAGGAGCAAGAGGTCAAAGGCCTCTGATGAAGATCAACAATACACTGAACGACAATGGAGGAAGGCACGATGAAAAGGAGAGGGAGACGATGAATAAAATAGATAAACCCAATATCGGTCGCCGCGCAGTGCTTAAGGGTGCCGGTATAACTGTAGCTGGCGCGGCGGCGGCGGCCGTCGGTACTGAAGTAGCAGAAGCCGCAGCCACTGCCCCCCGTTGGGCAATGGTTATGGATTTACGACGGTGTATCGGCTGCAGGGCCTGCACGGTTTCCTGTAAATCTGAAAACGATGTTTCGCTCGGTCGTTTCAGGACCGTCGTTCAGGAAAAGACTTATGGTGAGTTCCCTAAAGTCAAAAAAGGCTTCTTGCCGATCATGTGCAATCACTGCGAGGGCAACAAGGAAGACGGTGTCCCGCCTTGCGTTAAAGTCTGTCCGGAATTCCCCGGCGAGCGCCTGACGTTCGTGACCCCCGATGGCGGTAAGATTCGTTATCGCGGCGGTGCCACATACAAACGCCCGGATGGCCTGGTGCTGATCGACTCCGACCTGTGCATCGGCTGCGGCAAGTGCATCGATGCCTGCCCGTACGGTGTGCGCTCGTTCAATCCGTTCGTCCCGGCCGGCAAAAAACCGGAAAAGCAAGCCGCTGACAAATGCGACATGTGTAAGGAAAGAGTTGCCAACGGTATTGACCCATCGTGCGTCAACACCTGTCAGGGCCGTGCCCGTATCTTCGGCGATCTCAACGATCCGACAAGCGAAGTCGCCATGCTGGTCAAGGAACATAACCTTGCCAAGAACGTCCTGCTGCCGAAGGAAGGCACCGATCCGCATGTTTTCTATATCGACCCGGACAACGTGCTGGAGACGCTCTACAAGCCGCGCGAGAAAGGCAAATTGGACCACTACGTGGATTTGATTCCCTAGGACCAGCAATCAGAGAAGGAAGTTGAAAATGAAAAAGTTAAATCGTCGAAACTTTATGACACTTGCTGGTGCTAGCGGAGCAGCACTTGCGACCGGTGTCGGTAAGCCGAAAAAAGCCCTGGCGGGAACGATGGTGTTCAAAAACGATGGTCGCGATTTCTCGCCGATTACCGGCAAGGAACGCAAAGCGATCCCGACGGCTTGTTGGGGCTGTGTGACCCGTGACGCAATGATCGGTTATGTCGAAGATGGGCGGCTTAAAAAGCTTGAAGGCCATCCCGACTCGATCCGCACCCTCGGCAAATTGTGCGCCAAGGGCCAGGCCGGTGTTAACCAGGTCTATTTCCCCGATCGCATCCTTTATCCGTTGCAGCGCGTCGGTAAACGCGGCGAGCACAAATGGAAAAGGATTTCCTGGGACGAGGCCCTGGATATCATTGCCAGCAAACTCAAACCACTTCGCGACGCCGGCAAGCCCGAGCAGTTCATGTACGCCTATGGTCGCCACAAAGCCTCCCAGTGGGCGGTCACGGGCGACTTCCTGGCGGCCTACGGAACCAAGACCATCGGCAATCACACATCGGTGTGTGAAGGTTCTAAATGGGTTGGTCAGGAAAGCCTGTGGGGCGGTATGTATGACAACTGG
>CBFDEA010000286.1:0-3770 GCA_965603695.1 uncultured Rhodospirillaceae bacterium
AGGGTGGGAAGATGCCTTAATTCCTTGGTTGCCCCCCTCCCCCGGCGCTCTTATGGTGCCGCCGACTTTCACTTAATTTGGACCGAAGATCACATTCATGCTTGAAGCCATTCGTAAACGTTCCGGCGGCATCCTCGTCAAGGCCCTCCTGGGCATGTTGATCCTGAGCTTTGCCATGTGGGGTATCGCCGATGTCTTCAACCCCAGCGGCACCGACCAAACCATTGCCACCATTGGCGAAATAGAAGTTCAACCCGATCAGGTCCGGCGTGAATACGACCGCGAAATCGAACGCCTGTCGAAAACCTTCGGGACCCGTCTCGACAGCGAACAGGCCCGTATGTTTGGCATTGGACAGTCCGTC
Organism: uncultured Rhodospirillaceae bacterium; assembly: GCA_965603695.1. Lineage (GTDB taxonomy): Bacteria > Pseudomonadota > Alphaproteobacteria > Rhodospirillales > JABHCV01 > JACNJU01. The sequence goes on from CBFDEA010000286.1 coordinate 365, forward strand.
GTCCAGCGCATTGTCGAGCGCTCCCTGTACGATTTGGCGGGCCGTGACATAGGAATTCTTGTCAACGACGCGCTTGTTCGCGGCGATATCAGCAAGTTCAGCGCTTTCAAAAACGCCAAGGGTGAATTCGACCGCGCCCGTTTCCAGCAGGTCCTGCAATCCAATCGCCTGTCCGAAGGTGCCTATGTCAACCTGACCCGTGGCGACATCGCCCGCGGCCAGTACCTGAGCATGGTCAATTCGCAAGCGCTGGCTCCCAAACGCCTGGCCCAGTCTCTGTATGCCTTTCGCAACGAGAAACGCATTGCCGAAACCGTCACCTTCAAGAACGACGCGGCAGGCGACGCTGGCGAACCCGACAGCGCTGCCTTGAGCAAGTTTCATAGTGATAATGCGCAAGATTACACCGCGCCGGAATACCGCAGCCTGACCTTCATCAGCCTGACGGCAAGCGAAATCGCCAAGGAAATAGCCGTTTCCGACGACACCGTGGCGAAGGCCTATGAAGAAAGGCTCGGTGAGTTTTCCGAGCCTGAAACACGCACCTTTCAGCAAATTCGTTTTAAGGATGAAACCAGCGCCAAGGCCGGTCACGCGCGCCTGCAAACCGGCGATGACTTTTTTAAAGTCGCCAAGGAACTGGCCGACATGGAGCCACAGGCGACGGAACTGGGCAGCATGAAGAAGTCCGAACTTCTTCCCGGCCTTGCCGGGAGCGCCTTCACCATTGGCGTTGACGGCTATACGGAACCGCTGAAAAGCGTCCTCGGCTGGCATATTCTCCGCCTTAAATCCGTCCAGGCGGCGCACATCAAGCCGCTCGAGGAAGTTGCTGCGGAACTGAAAAAACTAATCGCCACCGATCAGGCAATCAATTCCCTGTATAACCTTGCCAATAAACTCGAAGATCAATTGGGTGGCGGCGCAAGCCTGGAAGAAGCGGCCCTGGCTTTAAATCTGCCTCTTAAAAAACAAGGCGACGTCAGTGCCACAGGCCTGACCCCTGGCAACAGCCAGGTCGAAGGTCTGCCAGCTAAGAATTTCCTCATGGTCGCCTTCTCGACGGCCAAGGGCCAGGAAAGCGCCCTGAGCGAGGCCGGTAACGAGGGCTACTTCATCGTTCGTGTCGATAACGTCGTCGAATCGCAACTGCGTCCCCTAGATAGCGTCAGGGCCGACGTCGTCGCCGCCTGGAAAGCCCAGCAGCGCCGGGAGATGGCACAGAAAAACGGCGAAGAGCTGATTGCAAAAATCAAGGCCGGTGGCGACTTTGCGACGTTGGCAAAGGACAAAGGACTGACATTGAACGTCAGTAAACCCGTCGGGCGCAGCGGTGGGGCGGGCCTGCCGCGCGGCTTGATCGAAAATCTGTTCACGGCCAAGCCCGGGCAAACTGTCGCGGCAGCCGCTGGCAACGGTTATATGGTCGCCCGCCTGAAGGAAGTCCTGCCCGCCAATCCGCTGGCCGATGGCGACAAGGTCAAGGCCTTAAGCCGCGAACTTAACGGTTCCATCCGTGTCGATCTGATGAGCCAGCTGGCAAGCGGCCTGCGTCAGCGCTTCCCGGTCAGCATCAATACAGAGGCGCTCAACGCCCAGTTTTAGTAAAGAACCATGGATATTTTTCCCGACGCGGTCGATTTCAGACAAGCTTACCAATCCGCAAAGCCGCAGGTTGTCTGGACGACACTTGTTTCCGATCTCGACACGCCGGTCTCCGCGTTCCTGAAACTGGCTGGCGATCAAGACAACAGCTTCCTGCTTGAATCCGTCGAGGGTGGGGCCATTCGCGGTCGCTATTCGTTCATCGGCCTGAAGCCGGATCTGATCTGGCGGTGCTTCGGCGACAGCGCCGAAATCAACCGTCAGGCGGGCCACGATGCCGACACCTTCACGCCTTGCACAGAACCGTCAATCGACTCCTTGAAAGCGCTGGTCGAGGAATCCTGCATCGACTTGCCTTACGGCCTGCCGCCCATGGCCGCCGGACTGGTCGGCTATATGGCCTACGACAGCGTCCGCCTGGTCGAGGACCTGCCCGACGTCAACCCCGATGTGCTCGGTGTACCCGATGGCATCTTCGTGCGCCCGACGATCATGGCCGTGTTCGACACCATCGAAGACACGGTGACCCTGATCACCCCGGTCAGACCCTTAAGCGACGTCACGCCTGAGACTGCTTTTGAGAACGCAATATCCCGCCTGGCCGAAGCCGTCGGCCTGATGGAAAGCAGCCTGCCCCAGCAAAGCGAGCGGCAGGAGTTCACAAGCCCCGAGCCGGTTTCCAACATGTCCCATGCCCACTTCCACGAGATTGTCGAGAAGGCCAAAGAGTACATTCTCGCCGGTGATATCTTTCAGGTCGTCCTCTCGCAGCGCTTCGCCGTGCCGTTCAAACTGCCGCCATTTTCCCTGTACCGGGCATTGCGCAGGCTTAACCCCTCGCCGTTCCTGTTTCATCTCAACTTCGGCGGATTTTCGATTGTCGGCTCGAGCCCGGAAATTCTCGTCCGGGTGCGTGAGGGCAAGGTCACCATCCGGCCCATCGCCGGGACCAGGGTGCGCGGCAAAACGCCCGAAGAAGACGCCGCCCTGGCCGCAGAGCTTCTCGCCGATCCGAAGGAACTGGCCGAACACCTGATGTTGCTCGATCTCGGACGTAACGACGTCGGCCGGGTCGCCAAGGTCGGTACCGTCGCCGTCACCGAACAAATGAAAATCGAGCGCTATTCGCACGTCATGCACATCGTTTCCAACGTCGAAGGTGAACTGGGCCCGGACTACGACGCCATCGGCGCCTTGTTCGCGGGCTTCCCGGCGGGCACCGTGTCGGGGGCGCCGAAGGTTCGGGCCATGCAGATCATCGACGAGCTTGAGACTGAGAAGCGCGGCATCTACGCCGGTTGCATCGGCTATTTCGGCGCCGACGGCGATATGGATACCTGCATCGCCCTGCGCACCGCCATCGTCAAGGACGACACCATGTACGTCCAGGCCGGCGGCGGCATTGTCGCCGATAGCGACCCGGAAGCCGAATACCAGGAAAGCCGCAACAAAGCCCGCGCCCTGATCCGCGCCGCCGAAGAAGCCGTGCGCTTCGCCAGCGCCCGCAACTAAAGACACAAAAACGCCCCCGAGGTTTCCCTAGGGGGGCGTTCCTAGAGTGCGCTTGGAATATTTAAGCGCTGCCGACTTTATCCAGTTCCCGCTTCAGGTTGTGCAGGAAGCTGTTGACCTGATTGAGCTCGGATTTCATTTTTTCATAGTGTTTTTTGGCACCTTCGATCTCGTGACCCGGCTTCTTGGCTTTCTCCATTTTTTCGATTTCACGGATCATTTTCTTCATTTCTTGTTCAAGGTAGTGGGTCCGATTTTCCAGATGACGACCTAGGTTTACCGCGACCTG
>CBFDEA010000287.1:0-3753 GCA_965603695.1 uncultured Rhodospirillaceae bacterium
ATCGATACGATTGAACCTGGCCTCAACCGTGTAGCTATCGGTCGGTGGTGCCTCGCCGCTGCCCGAAAACAGGACGAATACCAGGGCCAACGCCGTGACGACGCCACCGCCGACGACCATTTTACGTTGTTCTGAAAAAATCATAGTCCTTAAGGTCCGTTATCTTCAGCTATCAGGCGACCAGGACTGATAATCACCCGTCGCGGCGGCGCGCCTGCCACCCTTGTAATCAGGGCCCTGCGGAAGGTAGGCACCGTGGGTGCCGCTGGGGTTGGGCGCGTGTTCTTTCTGCCAGGGCCGCAACTGGGCGGCGCTCTCGCTCAAAGGCGCTTCGGTGGTGTGATGCAGCCAGGAATGCCACTCCGGCGGTACGGATGAGGCCTCGGCCTTACCGTGATAACGTCGGTCCCGACCAAATCGCCTTTAAGCCATGTATAGAGCAGCGTACCGATAATCATGGGAGCCTCTAAATTCACTGTTTCAAGACGCTATTGGACTCTAGCGGATTCTGATGGCGCAAATATGGCATTAGATCGGGGGTACGTCCAGCGTCAGAAGAATGCGATTCGTTTGGATATTTTTGTCTTTCCCGAAAACACCGCTAGCAAACTCCCTACTCACTAAAAAACTCAAGGGATGGCCTCAACTGATGCTTTCAAAAGGGATTTTTGACCTTCCCGGGGGCAAAGTTATCCACAGATGGACGACAACGGAAAAATCGCCACTTGAAGTTTATTTTGTTGATGGCTGAATTCAGAAGCCAATTATAAACCATTGAAATTCAACCCTCATTTTGACTTTCAGGGATTTATCGCAGGCATTTTAGTAAAAATTTTCTTGTTGCTTGTGCGATAACGATAAACTACATTTTGTGCCTCGAGCTTGGGCAGACACGCTATCTAGTGTTCCGAACATGAAATTGCGTCAGGCACCATGAATTTGGTCGCCACAGGCCGGACAATTCCAGGGTGGGGAGCCTTGGACTAAAAACAAAAAAAGAACCGGCGGGACAAAACCTTTGAGGTCCCCGTCAGAGAATAACATTCAGGGCCAATTGGGGGCTTTATGCGCGTTTCACGTCTATTCACCAACAAGAACGAATCACCATACGATTTAATTGAATTTCGCCACACGGCGAGTGAAATTCGCAATCCTGATGGGTCCGTTGTCTTTCAACTAGAACGCATGGAGGCTCCTGCGGCGTGGTCGCAAGTCGCTTGCGACGTGCTCGCCCAGAAGTACTTCCGCAAGGCCGGCGTGCCGGCGATGCTCAAAGCGGTCAAGGAAAAGGGCGTCCCTTCCTGGTTGTGGCGCAAGGTCCCCGACGAGAAAGTCCGCCAGGAACTTCCCGAGAACGAACGCAGCACCGGCGAACATTCGGCCAAGCAGGTCTTCGATCGACTGGCCGGCACCTGGACCTACTGGGGTTGGAAAGGCGGCTTCTTCGACGCCGAGGCCGATGCCAAAGCCTATTTCGATGAAATGCGCTACATGCTGGCGATGCAAGTCGGCGCACCGAACTCGCCGCAGTGGTTCAACACCGGCCTGCATTGGGCTTACGGTATCGACAGCCCGGCCCAGGGCCATTCGTTCGTCGATTTCCGCACCGGCAAGCTGGTCCAGTCGAAATCCGCCTACGAACATCCGCAACCGCACGCCTGCTTCATCCAAGGCATCAGCGATGACCTGGTCAACGAAGGCGGCATCATGGATTTATGGGTGCGCGAGGCGCGCCTATTTAAATACGGTTCGGGCACCGGCACCAACTTCTCGCGCTTACGCGGCGAGAATGAGAACCTTTCGGGCGGTGGCAAATCTTCGGGCATGATGAGCTTCCTGAAAATCGGCGACCGCGCCGCCGGTGCCATCAAGTCCGGTGGCACCACACGGCGCGCCGCTAAGATGGTCGTCGTCGATGTCGATCACCCCGATGTTGAGCAATTCATCAACTGGAAAGTCCGCGAAGAGCAGAAGGTTGCAGCCCTGGTCACCGGCTCCAAAATGGCCGAAGTCCACATGAACCTTGTCATGCAGGCCTGTCTTCAGGGGTGTGACGGCGACAATTGCGAAAAAGACGATGATAGCGACTGCAATTTTGATCCGCGCAAGAACGGCAACCTGAAAACCGCCATTCTGGCCGCCCGCGCGGCCATGATCCCGGAAAATTACATTCAGCGGGTCATTCAGTTCGCCAAACAGGGTTACACGGAAATTTCATTCCCGGTCTTCAATACGGACTGGGATTCAGAAGCCTACCTGACGGTTTCCGGGCAAAACTCCAACAACACCGTGCGCATCACCGATGATTTCCTGCAAAAGGTTCTCGACGATGGCGACTGGGAGCTGATCCAGCGCACCGATGGCAGCGTCGCCAAGCGCATCAAGGCGCGCGAATTGTGGGACCAAATCGGCCAAGCCGCCTGGGCCTGCGCCGATCCTGGATTGCAGTTCGACAGCACCATCAACGACTGGCATACCTGCCCGGAAAGTGGCCGCATCAATGCTTCCAACCCGTGTTCGGAATACATGTTCCTGGATGACACGGCTTGCAATCTGGCGTCGTTGAATCTGATGTCGTTCCTGATCGAAAACAAGGGCGGCGAGTCGATCTTCGACGTCGAAGCTTTTGAGCACGCCGTCCGCTTGTGGACGATGACCCTTGAAGTATCTGTCTTGATGGCGCAATTCCCGTCAGAGCGGATCGCCGAACTGTCATACAAGTTCCGCACCCTGGGCCTGGGCTTCGCCAATATCGGCGGCTACCTGATGGCTTCCGGCATTGCTTACGACTCCGAAGCCGGACGCACCATTTGCGCCTCTATTTCGGCCCTGATGACCGGCGTCGCCTATGCCACTTCGGCGGAAATGGCCGGTGAGATGGGAGCCTTCGCCGGTTATAAGGACAATGCCGAGCCGATGTTACGGGTCATCCGCAACCACCGCCGCGCCGCTTACGGCGAGGCCGCCGGTTACGAATCCCTGAACATCGCACCGGTACCACTGGTCGCCGAGGGTTCGCCCGACGCCAGCCTGTCCGTCGCCGCGCGCGCCGCCTGGGACCGGGCCCTGGAACTGGGTGAGAAGCATGGCTTCCGCAACGCCCAGGTCAGTGTCATCGCCCCGACCGGCACCATCGGCCTGGTCATGGACTGCGACACCACCGGTATCGAACCTGATTTTGCCCTGGTCAAATTCAAGAAACTGGCCGGCGGTGGATACTTCAAGATCATCAACCGCATGGTCCCGCAAGCCTTGGCCCGCCTTGGTTATTCGGAGCGTCAGGCCAAGGACATCAAGACCTATGCCGAAGGACACGGCACCCTCAAAGATGCACCTGTGATCAACCATGAATCCTTACGCGAAAAAGGCTTTACCGATGAAGCCCTGAAGGCCGTTGAGAAGGAATTAGCCGAAGCATTCGACATCAAGTTCGCCTTTAACAAGTGGACGCTGGGCGAAAGCTTCTGCACAGAGACCCTGGGGTTAAGCCCCGAAGACCTGGACAATGTGTCCTACGACATGCTGACCGAATTGGGCTTTTCCAGGGACCAAATCGAGGCCGCCAACATTTATGTTTGTGGCTCGATGACGATGGAAGGCGCACCGCACTTGAAAGACGAGCACCTTTCCGTCTTCGATTGCGCTAATCCGTGCGGTCGTACCGGCAAACGCTTCTTGTCAGTGGAAAGTCATATCCGGATGATGGCGGCCTCGCAGCCGTTTATCTCTGGGGCGATTTCCAAGACCATCAAC
>CBFDEA010000288.1:0-3750 GCA_965603695.1 uncultured Rhodospirillaceae bacterium
AGGAAAGCGCCGCCTCATACAAACGTCCATCGGCCGTCGAAAGTGCCGTGATCATGATCATCAAGGCGTGCGGGAAGGTGTAGAAGACCTCACCCATGATAATGCCGATGGGGCCATAAATTTCATTGCCGAACAACAGCCCCGTGATGATGCCCTGTTTGCCGAAAAAGTAGACGAAGGAAATTGCCGGCAACAGCGATGGGGCCAGGATCGGAATAAGGGCGATGGCTTTGAATATGCCTTTTCCCGGAATTGTGCTGCGGGTCAGGGCGTAGGCAAACTGGAAAGCCAGGGTAATCGTGATGAGCGTCGAGACGATGGCGATAAAGAAGCTGTTCTCGATGGAATAGAACAATGCCGGGGTCGAGAAATATTCCTGGAAATTGGCCAGTCCGATGAAATTGCCATCATGATCTTCGGCGCTTTTCGACAGCATGAAATAGAGCGGCAGCAGGACGGCGACGACCATCCACAAACCGACCATGACGATGAAGCCGCGCATAATCTTGTCGTCGCGGCTCAGCTTGGGTTTGATTGCCAACGCAGCAGGAAGTGCTAAGTCACTCATGATCCCTCGCCGTCGGTAAACACCCGTATCCTGCTTGCGGGAAGCCGGACCTGGATGGGGTTGCCTTCTTTGATGTCAATATCGCGAACAAGATTGATCGAGAAATCGGCAAGCAGGATCGAGCCTTTCTGATCATTGAGTTTCAACATCGCACGGTAGAACGAGCCGAGAAATTCAAGGTCATAGACGACGGTTTCAACGATGTTGTCGGCCTGCGTTGCGATATCGCGGGCGATGACATCCTCGGGACGGACGCAGACGGTTACGGTCGATCCAACGCTTGCGTCTTCCAGGGGAGTGTCGAGACGAACTTCGGCATCTCCTATGCGGATGAGCTTGCTTCCGATGACGATGGCTTGAAGGAAATTCATGGTGCCGACGAAATCGGCCACGAACGGGCTTGTCGGTTGGCGGTAAATTTCCAAAGGGGTTCCGACCTGATCGATGGAGCCTTCATTCATGACGACGATGCGGTCGGCCATGGTCAGGGCTTCTTCCTGATCGTGGGTGACCATAATTGTGGTCACCCCCAGTTTATGCTGTAGGTGTTTTATTTCGTGGCGCAGGTGGACGCGGACCTTGGCGTCCAGCGCGCTTAGGGGTTCATCGAGCAGAAGCAGGCCGGGTGAAGTTGCCAGCGCCCGGGCCAGGGCGACGCGCTGTTGCTGGCCACCGGAAAGCTGGGCCGGGTATTTATCGCCCTGTTCGGGCATTCCGACCAGTTCCAGAAGCTCGCTGACCCGGGCCGTGATTTCAGCCTTACTGGCCTTGCGATTTTCTAACCCGTAACCGACGTTTCTGCTGATGCTCAAATTCGGGAAAAGCGCATAGGATTGGAAGACGATACCGAAGTCTCGTTCCGATGGCGGCAGGTTGGAAATATCGACGCCGCCTTGTTCGACTGAACCCGAGGTCTGGATATCCAGCCCGGCAATGGCGCGCAACAGTGTCGTCTTGCCGCAGCCCGAAGGCCCCAGGAAGCAAACAAACTCACCCTCGAAGATTTCCAGAGAGACGTCCTTGAGTGCGGTAAAATCCCCGAACATCTTGGTGACGCCGCGTATTTGCAAATATGGCTCGCTAGAATTAGACAACGCATCCCCCCTAAAACGGTATTTTATATGGCTACCCTAAAACAAAAGAAGGACCGGCGAAACACCGGTCCTTCATGTTTGTTTCAGCTCTCAAGTAAGAAATTACTTGGGATCAGATTTCGAGTCGTAACGACCCTGCCATTCTTTAAGGATACGCGCACGGTTCGTGGCGGCCCAGGCGAAGTCGTTGTCGATCATTTTGGTGGCGACTTCCGGCGGGAAGAATTTAACCGGTTTGGCGACACCGGGCATGCCGACGACGGCATAACCTTCGTTGTACATTTCATTGGCTTTTCTGGAGATCGACCAGTCGGCCAGTGTCTGGGCAGCTTTCATTTTTTTGGTGCCCTTGATAATGGCCGTTGCTTCCATGTCCCAGCCAATGCCTTCTGCGGGGATAATGATATCCAGGGGTGCGCCAGCAGCCTTGGATTTGGCTCCACGGAAAGCGAACGAAATGCCGACCGGGATTTCACCAGAAGCCGCCAGTTTGCATGGCTTGGAGCCCGAATGCGTGTAGCGAGCGATGTTTTCATGCAGGCCGTCCATAAAGGTCCAGCCGCCACCCTCACCGAATATTTGCAGCCAGCTTGAGACGTCAAGGAAACCGGTGCCCGATGAATTCGGATTCGGCATGATGACATGACCTTTGAAAACGGGATTTAGCAAATCGCGCCATGTTTTCGGTGTTGGCAGGCCGTACTTGGCTGCCTCGACCGTGTTGACGCAAATTGAAGCAACCCAGGCATCCATACCGGTCCAGCTCGTCGGATTGGCAGAATCACGGAATTTCGGGTCGAGTTTTTCTACACCCTTGGGGGAGTAGGGGGCGAGCATGCCCTCGTTGCCAAGCAACATCAGGCTGGTCGCGGCCAGGCCCCAAACGATGTCGGCCTTAGGGTTGTTCTTTTCGGCCAGAAGCTTGGCCGTGACGATGCCTGTGGAATCACGGACCCATTTAATCTCGATACTGGGATGCTCTTCATTGAAACGGGCGGCGTATTTTTTCAGGTCTTCTGCTTCAACCGCAGTATAGACGGTAAGTGTTTCAGCATGTGCTTTAAACCCGACACCGGCGACAAATGCCTGCGCCGCAGTCGTCGCGATCAGTTTCGATAGTTTTAGTGATTTCATTTTTATTAACATGGAATGTAACTTCCATCTCCCTGTTGTTAAAGCACCTTGCGGTGGGGGCGCTGGTTTCGAATACTAATCTTTTACCGCATATTGGATTAATGATTTTTGACGGATTTGTTGCCGTTTTGTGATTTATCCATCAGGCCATATGGCCTGAGTACCCCTAAGTCGTATAGAGACTTTATTCTTTCATAGACATAGAGGATTTGCCAACCGTGTTTTGCAATAGTGGTATTTTGACCGTTATTGACCTATTTTTAACTTTCACGTCATTTAAGGAATCGTAGACCATCATGCTGGCCGAACAGCGACGCACATTGATCCTGGAAATCCTCAACCGAAATGGTTCGGTCTCTATATCGGATCTGCACCAGCGCCTTGAGGTTTCGCGCGAGACCCTGCGCCGCGATATCACCAAATTGGCAGGCGAAGGCCAGTTAAGCAAAACTCATGGCGGCGCACTTTCGTTAAGTTCCATGGAACCGGCATTTACCGAACGGATGAGCCTGAACATCGAAGGCAAGCGGGCCATCGGCCGGCTGGCGGCTGGGTTGATCCCCGATGGGGCGAGCGTGATCCTCGATAGCGGCACGACGACGCTATGCCTGGCCGATCACCTGATGGAGCGCCGGGGCTTGACGATCTACACAAATGATCTACAGATCGCGACCAAATTGTCTGGTCTCAACGATAACCGGGTTTTGCTACTCGGTGGTGAAGTGCAGGGGGCGGATGGGGCAATTTTCGGCCATGATGCCAACCAGATGCTGGAGAACTATTTCGCCGATTTCGTGGTCGTCGGCATCAGTGCTTTTTCACCCGAACGCGGATTGACCGATTATTCGCGCGAAGCGGCGGAATTGCGTAGCCGGATGTTGAACCATGCCCGGGTCAGTATCCTGCTTGCCGATCACACCAAGTTTGAACGCCAGGCCCCGGTCAATATTACCG
>CBFDEA010000289.1:0-3734 GCA_965603695.1 uncultured Rhodospirillaceae bacterium
TTCCACGGCTTCGGGCAGGGGTTTGCCATCGACCACAATGGTGTTTGAGGCATCGACGGTAACGGCCGGGGTGTCCAGGGTCTTGCCATCGACCTTGACCCGGCCATCGGCGATCCAGCGTTCGGCTTCGCGCCGGGAACACAGGCCCGCCCTGGCCAGAACCTTGGCGATACGTTCGGCTTTCTGTTCGCTCATTTGTCGTTTCCTGAAGCCCTGATGAAGGCTTCGATGATTAAAGCGTCGCCTTCGCTTATATGAAATTCCGGGTGCCATTGCACGCCGATGCAAAAATTGTAGGCCGTCGATTCAATGCCTTCGATAACCCCGTCAGGGGCCCGGGCATTGACGACAACGCCGTCCGGTTCGTCCAGCGCCGCCTGGTGATGGGCGCTGTTGACGGCCAGGTTGTCGGTGCCGACGATCCGGCGCAACGCGGTGCCTTCCTTGATGAGTACCTGATGGCCTGCCTCGTCGCGGGGATTGGGCTGTTCGTGGGCAAGCGCGTCGGCGACGGTATCGGGGATATGCTGGATCAATTTACCACCGAGAACCACATGAAGAAGTTGCTGGCCGCCGCAAATGCCGAGCACCGGCATGTCGCGTTCCAGTGCGCCTTTGGTCATGGCCAGCTCAAAAGCGGTACGGCTGTCTTTGGTGACGACGCTGTCATGGCGTTCGGCTTCGCCGAACAGGGCCGGATCGACATCGAAGTTGCCGCCGGTCACAAGCAAGCCATCGATCAGGTCGAGGTACTCATCGACCCTGTCCAACTGGTGGGGCAGGGCCAGTGGCAAACCGCCGGCGCTCGATAACGAACCCGCGTAATTTTGGCGCAGGGCGTACCAGGGAAATTTCGAATAGCCGCCGGAATCTTCAAAATCCAGCGTGATGCCAATGATCGGTGTCTTCATAAGAACGGAATGTAGAGCATGCCAGGAATGATGGGAACCACCCAGTTTTAGAGAAGCAGGTATTGACCGCACAATAATAGCTGTATATACACTTAAATTATGAACGTTAAAACGAACAAAGAGATATCAACGGATGATCGTGCGGTTGCCGCCATGTGTATTGGCTTCAACCTGCGCAAGGCGGCGCGCGCCGTCGGCCAGGTCTATGATGCCATGCTGGAACCTGCCGGACTGAAGGGAACGCAGTTTTCGTTGCTGATGGCGGCCTCGATTGCCGGCCAGGCCCCGGTTGGCCGGTTGGCAGAGGTTCTGGTCATGGACCGAACGACTCTGACCCGGAACCTGCGGCCATTGATCGCGCGCGGTTGTCTGGAACTTGTCTCCGGTACTGACAAACGTATGCGGCTGGTGCGCTTGACGCCGTTCGGGCAGGAAGTGCTGGATCTGGCACGCCCCTTGTGGCGAAAAGCACAAGCAAAGATCAAGTCAGGCATTGGTGCGCAAGCGCATAGCCAGGCCCTGGAAAACCTCGCACAAATTACCAAAGTCGCCCTACAAAACCGATAAAGAGGCCAAGCCAACATACGATATTTGTATATTATTTAAATTAGTGTAATTACACCTATATGAGAGGATTATGAAAATGACAACGACTCCGACAACAATGACAAACGCTTCCCAGGCAGAAGGAAATCGATCGATTGCTTATTTGCTGATCGCCACGATATTGGTCTGGTTTGCGATAGCCCTTAACGCGGCCAGTTCTGGCTTCTTTAAACCTGCCGCTGGTGATCCGCCGCTAGGGTTCCTGGTCGCTATCGCCATTCCGGTTGGGTTGTATTTTTTGACATTTTGGATTTCGGCCTCATTTCGCGCATTCATCTGCGGCCTCGACCCTGTGGTGCTGACGATGATGCAGTCATGGCGGGTCGTCGGCTCGGTGTTCATGGTGCTTTATCTTTATAATATGTTGCCGGGCCTATTTGGCTATCTGGCGGGACTTGGCGATGTCGCTATTGGCTTGAGCGCACCATTCATCGTCTTGAAATTATTGAGTAATCCCGCTTTCGCTCAAAGTCGCAGGTTTGTCCTTTGGCACGCTCTGGGATTATTCGATTTTGTCGTCGCTGTGGGCGTAGGAACGCTGACATCAGGTGCATTTGGCACGGCTCTGACAGGTGACGGGCCGACCAGTGCATTGATGTCGACAATGCCACTTTCGTTGATCCCGGGGTTCGTGGTGCCGTTGTATGTCCTGCTGCACATAAGCACCTTGATCAGCGCCCGCGCTAAAGCGTATTGACGCAAGCGTTGACGGGGTTCACTGTTTGCCTATGGATCAATCACCCTACATGGCCATGGCACTGAAAGAGGCCGAGAAGGCCGCCGACCGGGGCGAAGTGCCGGTCGGGGCGGTTATTGTCGATGGCATCAGTGGCGAGGTCCTGGTCTGGGCCGGCAACTGCACCGAGGAAAAAAACGATCCGACGGCCCACGCCGAAATGCTGGTGATCCGCGCGGCGGCGGCAAAGCTAGAAAATCCTAGGCTCGAAAATTGTGACCTCTATGTCACCCTCGAGCCCTGCCCCATGTGCGCCACCGCCATATCCTTCGCCCGCCTGCGCAGGCTTTACTTTGGTGCCTATGACGCCAAAGGCGGCGGTGTCGATCATGGCCCCAGGGTGTTCGAACATGCGACCTGCCATCACCGCCCGGAAGTCATCGGCGGCATGGAAGAAATTCAGGCCAGTGCGCTTTTGAAGAAGTTCTTCAAGGACTTGCGCTAGCGCGTTCATTCAATCATTCAGTCAAATGATCGGTGGCGTTGAAATAGGGTAAGTTGTCATGGGATGAGCAGCCAAGCATGGCGAGCCTCTCGGCAATTTTGATTGCCTTTTGGTATTTGCGTTCATTTTCAGCAGGCGTGTGGGTTTGGAATGCAATGCCGCAAAGTGAAATTCCATAATGGGCTTGTACGGTCCTGATCTGCTTACCGGCGAGCATGCCATCTGCGATGAGCGAGAGTTCAAAATCTTCCTGTTTGTTAATCCAGAATGTATTTTTAACCATATAGGTACGAATATGCGTTTCTGCTGCCAAGGTTGCGTCCCAATAATCGGATTCTGATTTTGTCTCATCGCCCGAAACCTCTGCGAAAGCCATACAGAAAACGAGAAATATCTTTTCTTTATCGGTTGCTGATTTCCATGCCGTACCGCCGAGGCTTTCCCAAATAGACAGGTTCATCTCGCCATAAACCTTTGGCGCCCGCTCAAAGAACAGCCTGTGCAAGCCGCCTTCGTTGAGTGAACTTGCGAGTTTCTGTTCCTTGTAGATATCGGTTGCGGCATAAGTGCCACAGATAGGGCAGGTATCATCTTGATAGGCATTTTTTTGGTAAATGTGAGAGCAGCGCGTTTTATTAGCCAATTCATTTTTACACAGCAAATAAGTATCGGAGACTTCCTCACCGTCTTGCTGCTGACCGATCCAATTAAATCGGTTCATGTACTTCATATGAGAACGTCGGGTGCTCCAGAGGCTCCATTTTAATTTTTCGACCGGACCGAATGTGCTCCAGTTTGAGCTAACATCGATAACAATGCATTTGTCCTTGCCCGGTGCCGAACGCAACCCACGTCCCACTGACTGGCCCCACAGCACCTTCGACAAGGTAGGGCGAAGATGGACGATGATGTTGCAATAGGGATTATCCCAGCCCTCGGCAAGCACTCCGACCGATACCATGGCCTCAATGTCACCGCACTCGTGGCGGGCCAAAAGCTCCATTCGTTCCTTGATCGACGTCCCGGCGGTGATAAT
>CBFDEA010000290.1:0-3732 GCA_965603695.1 uncultured Rhodospirillaceae bacterium
GATTTTTTGGTTCGGGCAGACTTCCCTGAACCGGCCTGCAATTTCCGCCAGTAACGCGGGCGCCGAAATACGGTCATTATACCAGCCGGGAAAACGTATTTTGATCAACCGCACGGTTTTGACGTAACGCCGCACCGCCGGCTCGTTGAGGTTGGGATAATTACCGCGTACTGATTCCAGGAACCATTTGGCGAACAGGTTGGCTTCGTATTCGACGAAGCCGCTGCTGGCCCCCTTGTGGTTGGCCTGACGAACGACGCCGATGACCTCGCTACTGTCCTTACCGCACCAATCATACATCGCCCAAACCCGACCGTCGGTTTCCTGGCGACCGTGACCGACAAGTTCATGGACCAGCGTCGCAGCCAGTGAATAGACGGTGTTCTCGAAAACCGGGTCTTCGTTGATGTTGGTCGCCGAAATGTTGACCACGTAGTCGTTTTTCCAGGAAGCGAAGGAGGCCGGACCGATTTCGCCGGTATAATAAATCACCCGCCGGCCCTTCGGATTGACGGCTTGCATCAAGGCGAAAATATCGGAAGCGCGGGCTTCAATCAGGTCAATCGCTTCCTTGACCTTGGCATAGAAAGTGGCGTTGCTGGCGACGCCATTGCCGGCGTTTCCGGTGCCAATCAGGGTGATCCCCTTGTACAGTTGTTTTGGCAGCTTTTTTCCGTAGAAAGCCGGTTTTGGATAGCGCTTGGAGGATTTTTTCGCTTTCCTGACATTGTCCTGCGCGCCTGAAACATTAGCGTAGAAGGCGATTTTTTTGATGCCATCGTTTTTCGAGGCCGCCTCTGCCGGTGCCGAAACGGCCACCGCCATGCCCATAAGCACGCTCAGGGCCAAGCAAGTCAGGGCATTGGGGTTGCACGACCAGTGGGGTAACAGGGGCATTGCTAAACTCACGAATCATCGACTGCAAAAAACATAACGCATTAATCGATGATTTTGAACGATTTGTCTTAAGAGTTCCTTACGCTAATCAGGTCATGTACTGGCCGCCATTGGCCGTCAGGGTCGATCCTGTAATAAAGCCCGCCTCATCGGCGGCCAGGAAGACGACGCAGCGGGCGATTTCTTCCGGTTCACCCAGGCGACCAACCGGAATCTGTGGGATAATCTTGGTATCGAGAACCTCCTGCGGCACGGCCCGGACCATTTCTGTACCGATATAGCCCGGCGCGATGGCGTTGACGGTGATGCCCTTGAAGGCGTTTTCCTGAGCGACGGCCTTGGTAAAGCCTAAATCACCGGCCTTGGCGGCACTGTAATTGGCCTGCCCCATCTGGCCTTTCTGACCATTGATCGAGCTGATGTTGATAATCCGCCCGAACTTGCGTTCCCGCATTCCCTCGATGACGTTGCGGGTGGTGTTGAACAGGCCGTTCAGGTTGGTGTTGATCACCGCGCTCCACTGCTCCAGTGACATTTTGTGCAACATCCCATCGCGGGTGATCCCGGCATTGTTGACCAGCACATCGACAGGCCCCAGATCATTTTCAATGGCGGCAATGGCGGCGGCGCAGGCCTCGAAGTCGCCGACGTCGAACTTGTAAACGGGGATCCCGGTCTCGCTGTTAAAGGCATTGGCCGCTTCATCATTGCCGGCATAGCTGGCGGCAACGCGATACCCGATCTCTTTAAGGGCGATAGAAACGGCCCTGCCGATCCCGCGTGTCCCCCCGGTAACCAGTGCTATTCGAGACATATCCATCCTCCCTGAAGATTAAATTATTCTATAGTCTAACGCTCCACGCACATATTCTAGTTAACGTTCCACGCACATGGCAATGCCCATGCCGCCGCCGATGCAAAGGGTGGCGAGGCCCTTTTTGGCATCGCGCTTTTGCATTTCGTGCAGCAAGGTGACCAGAACACGGGCACCCGACGCGCCAATCGGGTGGCCCAGAGCAATGGCCCCACCGTTGACGTTAACCTTTTCCGTATCCCATCCCATATCTTTATTGACGGCGCAGGCCTGGGCGGCGAATGCTTCGTTGGCCTCAATCAGGTCGAGATCGCCAATTTCCCATCCGGCTTTCTTGAGCGCCAAACGACTGGCCGGGATCGGGCCGGTTCCCATGATCGATGGATCGACACCGGCGGTGGCCCACGAAACGATACGGGCAAGCGGCTCTAAACCGCGCTTTTCGGCTTCATCGGAACTCATCAAAACAACGGCAGCGGCGCCATCGTTAATGCCCGATGCGTTGCCCGCAGTGACCGTGCCGTCCTTGGAAAAGGCCGGACGCAATCCGGCGAGACCTTCGGCGGTAACACCGGCTTTCGGATATTCATCGGTATCGACGAGCGTCTCGCCCTTGCGGGTCTTGATCGTCACGGGGACGATTTCATCCTTGAAGCGACCGGTGCTCATGGCCGCCTCGGCCTTGTTCTGCGAACTGGCGGCAAAGGTATCCTGTTGTTCACGGGTAAGCTGGAATTGTTCGGCGACATTTTCCGCCGTGGTGCCCATGTGGTAGCCGTTGAAGGCGTCCCACAGGCCATCCTTGATCATAATGTCGATTAATTCACCATTGCCCATTTTGGTGCCATTGCGAAGATGCATGCAATGGGGCGACTGGCTCATACTTTCCTGACCACCGGCAACGACGATGGCGCTATCGCCGGTCTGAATCGCCTGACTGGCGAGGGCGACCGAACGCAGGCCGGAACCGCAAAGCTGGTTGATGCCGTAAGCCGTGCTTTCGACGGGGATGCCAGCGGCCATGGCGGCCTGGCGGGCCGGGTTCTGACCGGCACCGGCGGCGAGGATTTGGCCCATGATGACTTCCGATACATCTTTCGCATCGACCTTCGCCCGGCTCAGCGCTTCGCCGATGGCGATGGCACCAAGCTCGTGAGCGGGAAGTGCGCTTAAGGAACCATTGAATGAACCCACTGGGGTGCGCGCGGCACCGACGATGACGACTTCGACCATGGAAATATCCTCCTTTGATTTACAACCTTATGACAGGTACTGCTTATTCTTTATAGAAGTCGGCCATTTGACTGGCAAGGTCAAAATGCTGCACTGCACCATGCTCAGTCAAGGGTGTTACTCAGCCATTTAGCAAGTGGCGTATATAGCGAACCACGGGCCCGCGAACCCGCGACCATACCGATATGTCCGGCCTTGATTTTAAGGAGGCGACAATCGGCTAATTTATCGGCCAGCGGCAAAGCCGTCAGCGGCGGCACGATACGGTCATCCATGGGTACGATAACCAGTGACGGGATTTTGATCTTCTCAGGCTCGATAAGCTGCCCTGAGATTTTCCAGAGCCCCCTGCCCGGTGTATTGTTTACGTACCAGCCGTGCAGGCACTCCTTCGCCGCCGGTCCGGCCAGGGGGACGCCGTCGTTGAGCCAGTCCTCAAGAGCAACGAAGAGCCTGGCCCGGGCGCCACGCTTGCTGATCTGCGCGAAGGCCCTGAATTTGTTGGCGCTCTGTTGCGTATCAAGGCTTGTGAACATTGCTTGCAGGACATCGACAGGCAGGGTCCGGGAAAGCGCCAGCTGAGCGTCGATGGCCGGGATCATCGCCTCGAGCATCCGCGTCTTGGCGCTGTCCATGGCGTGAAAATCCCACGGCGTCGCCATCAGAACCAGCGCCGAAACCTGTGCGGGGCGGACCCGTGCGAGGGCCAATGCCAGCAATCCGCCCATACAATATCCGGCGAGCGCGACCCGCTGACCCGAGACCTCATGAACAACCTGCAAAGCCCG
>CBFDEA010000291.1:0-3707 GCA_965603695.1 uncultured Rhodospirillaceae bacterium
ATATGAGTTCTCTAAACGACCATGTCACGCGTCGCCGTACCTTCGCGATTATTTCCCATCCCGATGCCGGTAAGACGACGCTGACTGAAAAACTGTTGCTGTTCGGTGGCGCCATTCAGCATGCCGGGGCGGTCAAGGCCAGGGGCGAACAGCGCCGCGCCCATTCGGATTGGATGAAAGTCGAGCGCGAACGCGGTATCTCGGTGGCCTCATCGGTGATGACCTTCGCTTTCGAGAAAAACACCTTCAACTTGCTCGATACGCCGGGCCATGAAGACTTCAGTGAAGACACCTACCGGACACTGACCGCCGTCGATAGTGCCGTGATGGTGCTCGACGCGGCCAAGGGTATCGAGATCCAGACCCGCAAACTGTTCGAGGTCTGTCGCTTGCGCGATATGCCGATCACCACCTTTATCAACAAGATGGACCGCGAATCCCGCGACCCCTTTGATCTTTTAGACGAGGTCGAGCAGACCCTGGCCCTGGACGTCACCCCGGCCAGTTGGCCGATCGGCATGGGACGGGATTTCCTTGGTTGTTACGACCTGTTCAACGACCGCCTGATCCTGATCGACAAGGGGGCCAAGCAAGGCTTGCCGGAAGTCGGTGAACGTTGCCAAGGACTGGACGATCCGAAACTCGAAACCCTGCTTCCCGCCGCCGCCCTGGCGACGCTCCGCGAAGAAGTCGAAATGGCCCGGGGTTTGTGCAAGCCTTTCGATAAGCAGGCCTTCCTCGAAGGCCATCTGACGCCGGTTTACTTTGGCAGCGCCGTCAATAATTTCGGCGTCCGCGAACTGCTCAACGGCATTTCCCTGATGGCGCCGCCGCCACGCCCGCAACCGACGGCGGAGCGCCTTATCGAGCCGACCGAGAGCAAGGTCAGCGGCTTCGTTTTCAAGATTCAGGCCAACATGGATCCCAAACACCGCGACCGAATTGCCTTTGTTCGCCTGTGTTCGGGGCATTTCAAGCGCGGTATGAAACTGAAGCACATTCGCTCGGGTAAAGTGATGTCAATCCACAATCCGGTGTTGTTCCTGGCCCAGGACCGTGAACTGGCGGAAGAAGCCTGGCCCGGCGACATCATCGGCATTCCCAATCACGGTGCTTTGCGTATCGGTGATGGTTTAAGCGAAGGTGAGGACCTCCGCTTTACCGGCATCCCCAGTTTTGCTCCGGAATATCTTAAATCCGCCCGCCCCAACGATCCCTTACAGGCCAAGCACCTGGGCCGCGCCTTACAGCAATTGGCCGAAGAGGGGGCCGCCAGCGTCTTCAAACCGATAGTCGGTGCCGACTGGATCGTCGGAGCCGTCGGCCCCTTGCAGTTCGAGGTCATGGCCGATCGCATCCGTACCGAGTTCGAGGTGCCGGTTCATTTTGAGCCGACCAGTTTGTTCACGGCGCGTTGGGTCGAGGCCGATGAGGCCTTGGCCTTGAAGAAGTTCATCGATGCCAACTCTACCGCCGTGGCCGAAGACCACGACGGCGCGCCGGTGTATCTGGCCCGCAATGCCTGGCATCTTGAGCGCGGGGCCAAGGACTGGCCGGATATCCGCTTTCTGAAGACCAAGGATCACGTCGAGTAATTTCAGCGTCATGAATACTCTTTCCTTCATACGTGAAAATAGCCGTTTTCTGGGCTTTGGCCTTGGTCTGATGGTGTTGTCAAATTTTGGCCAGACTTTCTATATCTCGCTGTACGGGGCCCATATCCGCGCCGCGTTTTCGCTTTCCCATACCGAGTTTGGCCTGGCCTATTCGAGTGCGACCTTGACGAGCGCCCTGATCCTGGCCTGGCTAGGCCGCCGCATCGATGACATCGACCTTCGCTTGTATGCGGTCTTGCTGGCCGTTGGCCTGGCCGCTGCGGCCGGTGTGTTGAGTTGGGCGAACAGTATTCCGGCCCTGGCCCTGGCCCTGTTGGGCTTGCGTCTCTGCGGTCAGGGCCTGATGACTCACGCGGCGATGACGACGATGGGGCGCTATTTTGATCGCCAGCGCGGCCGGGCGATGAGCTTCGCCGGTCTCGGTATGCCCCTCGGCGAAGCCCTGTTTCCTATGGCAGCGGTCGCCGCCATGGCGAGCATCGGCTGGCGTCAGGCGTGGGCCGCCTCGGCGCTCCTCATCGCCTGTGTCGGCTTGCCGTTGTTGCTGTGGCTTTTGCAGGGGCACGGGGCGCGTGACGCCAGATTAAAATCGAAAATCCTGGAGCCGCAGGACACTTTAAGGGCCAGCGTCCGTCAATGGACACGACGCGAGGTTCTCGGTGATCGGAATTTTCATCTGGTATTGCCCGGTGCCCTGATGCCGCCCTTCGTCCTGACCGGGCTATTTTTCCATCAGGCGGCACTGGCTGCCGCCAAGGGCTGGCCGTTGTCGTGGTTGGCAAGCGCATTTGTCGTCTACGCCATGGTTCATATTATAGGCTCTGTCGGCGCGGGCTTTCTGGTTGACCGCTTCGGGGCGCTCAGGCTGCTGGTTTATTATCAGATGCCACTGTTGGCCGGGCTGATTGGCTTAGGCTCGGTCGATGCGCCCTGGGTGGCGGTGTTTTATCTGGCGCTGGCGGCATTGACGACGGGGGCCAGCGGCGTTGTGGTCAATGCTTTGTGGGCCGAATCTTATGGTATTTCACACCTTGGGTCGATCAAGGCGATGACGTCTTCGATGATGGTATTTGCCACCGCCATATCACCGGTCGCTCTGGGCTGGATGCTTGACGCGGGAATATCAATCAACCGGATTGTCTTGTTTACCGCGTTCGCCGTCGGTGCCTCCATTGGGCTTTTCATGCTGCGCCGTTATCGACAGGCTTGATTGTTCGTTTGTGACATCCAACATATATGAGTAGTATTACATACAAGTTGGTCGATGCGTTTCGTTGGGCAATTAAAAAAACGGGAGTTTTTGGCATGAGTGTTGGAGAGATCGTCAGGACAAAGGGCAACGAAGTCCTAACTACCTTGCCCGAAGCGTCAGTTATCGATGTCGCACGGCTGATGTCCGACCGCCGTGTCGGTCTGGTCGTTGTTTGCAGCGAGGGCGGTCGCGTCCTGGGCGTCATTTCCGAACGCGATATCGTCCGCGCCGTTGCCATCAACACCGAAACCATCGCCGAACTGGCTGTTGAAGACCTGTACACGCGGGATGTCAAAACCTGCCTGCCTGCCGACGATGCGCGCGAAATCATGCGGCAAATGCACGAAGGGCGCTTCCGCCATATGCCTGTCGTCGAACATGGCAACCTGAAGGGCTTGGTTAGCGTCGGCGATATTCTGGAATACCTGAAAGAACAGTCGGAACTTCACTCCAACTCGGAAGCCTGGGAAGAACTGAACTTCCTTTAAGGTAAATCTAACTGGCGCAATCGATGCAAATCGGTGCTGTCGGTTCGATTTGCAGGCGTTTTTCGGCGATATCTTCTCCACAATTCAGACACTCACCGAAACATCCGTCATTGATGCGCTTTAACGCCGCCTCGATATGCAGCAACTCGACCTGACGGCGGCGCTCTGTTTCCAGGGCCATCGCCTGATCCTGCAAGGCGTCCATACGCGACAGCCGCCCGACCGACGTTTGATCCAGTGTGACAGGCTGACGGGCCTGCTCACTGGAGCTGATGTCGGCGAGAATTTCCTGACGCTGATCCTGCAATTGCTTTTTCAGCGCGGCAATATCGATATCGTTGCGTGTCGTCA
>CBFDEA010000292.1:0-3685 GCA_965603695.1 uncultured Rhodospirillaceae bacterium
GGTCAAAGCTTTGCCTTCGCCCAAAGCCAGCTTTCGGTGATCGAGCAATTGATGAAAGAACAGCCTATCAGCTTCATCAACAGCGCCGAAGTTATGGATCATCCGGCGACTCTTGAATTCCTGCGTGTCCTCTATAATCACCGGGGATTGGAGCTGGCTTAGCTGCTGGCCCTTGCCGCGTGGGCCGGTGCCACGTAAAAGAGAATAATGAGCGATTCGCCCGAGCACAGCACCTCTATTTCCGGTCACCATTTCGTCACCAGTGCGTTTTGGCGGATGTTTCCTGGCGGCATGCGGCGACGCTGGTGGATGTTCCGCCTGTTCGATTTGCTTGCCAGAAGCATGCCGGTGCTTAAACCCCGGCGCGGCGTACTGGTGGTGCGTATGGATGGCATCGGCGACATGGTGTTGTTTAGGACCAGCCTGGAACATTACGCTGCGGTCTTCGGTTGCGATAAATCGGAAATAACCATACTCGGCTGTGAAAGCTGGGCGGCCATCGCCGCCGAGGTGTTTCCGGGTTACCGAATTTATTGCATCAATGAGCACAATTTTGCCCGCTGGCCATTTTACCGATTCTGGATATCGCTAAAAGTGCGGGCCCTCAATCCGGCAGTCAGTGTCTGTGATTCTTACCTGCGCCGGGCGATGATGGCCGATAGTCTGGTCTGGGTGTCGGGCGCGCCCAAAGTCATTTCCTCGCTGCCGTTTATTGGCGAGCGGACGCGGGCCGAATATCTTTATTATTTGAGCCAGGCAGACAAGGTCGTGCCGACCGGCGATTACCCGACACACGAGATCGTTCGCCATTATAATTTTCTGTCGACCATTGCCGGGCACGAGATCAAGCCGGAAGCGCCGAAAATCTCGTGGCGCGCGCAGCGCCCACCCGAAGAGTTCGTTCCGGCGGGTGTTCCTTACGCGGTCTTGAACCCCGGCTCCAATGAATATGGCCGCCGCTGGCCGCTGGCTAAATATCAGCAACTAGCGGCGGCTTTGGTTGCCCGGGGTCTGCATGTGATTTTTATTGGCGGCGGCGGTGAGCGCCCCGGCGACATTGATACCAATGACGGGCGCATTATCGATCTGATCGGTAGGACCGACCTTGCGCAATTGCTTGATCTGATGAACCATGCCCGGCTTGTCGTTAGCAACGACACCGGTCCGGCACACCTTTCCATCGCCCTTGGAACGCCGAGCGTTGTCGTTGTCGGGGGCGGACACTTCGGCTGTTTTGTGCCGTATCCTGAAGCGGTCAGGCCGGATCACGCGCGCTTCGTCTATCACAAAATGGATTGCTATCACTGCTTCTGGAATTGCCCGAAGCGAGGCTCCAAGTTCGAAGTCTTCCCGTGCGTCGAGGCCGTCGGTCTGGAGCAGGTATTGCTTGAGGCCGAAAACCTGCTGGGCCCGGATACATGAAAACCTGGATAGAGGCTTCGAAAGTCTATCTCGAACGCCGGGTCCTGGTTATTTTTCTGCTCGGTTTTTCAAGTGGTTTACCGCTGCTGCTGGTTTACTCAACGTTGTCGGCGTGGCTCAAGGAATCCGATGTATCGCTGACCATGATCGGTCTGTTCAGTTGGGCATCGACAGCCTATGCCTTGAAATTCCTGTGGGCGCCGCTGGTCGATAGAGTGCCGGTGCCGGGCTTGAGCGCGTGGCTTGGCCAGCGCCGCGGTTGGCTGGTGCTGTCGCAAGGGATGATCGTCGTTACCATGATCGGGCTTGGCGGTACGGAGCCTGAGACCGAATTATGGTCGACGGCGTTATGGGCGGTGTTGCTGGCTTTTGCATCGGCGACCCAGGACATCGCCATTGATGCTTACCGCATCGAATCCTTGCCCGAAGAGCAACTGGGTGCCGGGTCGGCCAATTATGTTTTCGGCTACCGGGTGGCCATGCTGGTGGCCGGGGCCGGGGCGCTTTTCATCGCCGATGGTTTCGGCTGGTTCTGGGCCTATGTGGCGATGGCTGGCCTGATGGCGGTCGGTCTGGCAACCGTATTGCTTAACCCTGAACCGACAAGGGCGCTGCCTGCATCGACAAACGACAAGGTTGGTTTGTGGGCGCAAATCAACGACGCGGTGCTCAGCCCCTTCATGGATTTCATGAGCCGCCCGCACTGGCTGATGATTTTATTGTTCGTCGCCCTGTACAAGTACGGCGAAGCATTGCTCGGCGTTATGGCTAATCCGTTTTATCTGGATATCGGGTTTTCAAAATCGGAAATCGCCGCTATCTCGAAAGGCTATGGTTTCGCCATGACCCTGCTTGGCGGCTTTGTCGGCGGCGTGTTGGTTGCCCGCTACGGCATCATGAAGGCGCTGCTCTACGCCGGCATCTTGCAGTGTGTGGCGAATTTGGCTTTCGCGGCCCAGGCCCTGGTCGGCTATTCCCTGCCCATGCTGGCGGTGACGATTTCCATCGAGAACCTGACTGCCGGTATGGCGACGACGGCCTTCGTTGCCTATATGTCGAGCCTGTGCAATGTCGCCTATACGGCGACCCAGTTCGCGCTGTTGTCCTCGATGATGGCCTTCGCCCGGACCATATTCGCATCCGGCGGCGGCTGGCTTGCCGACCATATGGACTGGGTCAGCTATTTCGTCGTCACGACTTTTGCGGCGGTGCCGGGCTTGCTGGTGCTGGTCTGGTTGATGAAGCGCTTGCCGGTTGAGAAGCCGACTTAAAGAGCGTCCTCAAGTGCCTCGGCGACTGTGGCGTAAGGGATCAGCGCCATCTCCCGGCCACCGAAAGTTTTCGCCTCGATGATGGTTAAGCGCGTGCTCATGGGCATGAATTTTTCCGGCACCGTCGGTCCGAACAGGGAAACCAGCGGTTTGCCGGCCAGGGCGATCATGTGACCGACGCCGGAATCGTTGGACACGGAGGCCGCCATGCGTTCGGCCAGGGCGATGGTGTAAAGCGGATCGAAGCCGTTGTCTTTTTGTTGCAAGGGGAACATGGACGAAGGAATCTGCGCGCGGATTCTGGCCATCCACTCAGGTTCCTGGGGACCCAGGAAAAACACCGGAATGCGGCCTTTTTCGGCCTGTTCCCCGGCCAGGCGGATGAAGTTTTCCAAATCCCAACACTTGGGCTTGCCGCCACTGCCCGGCGCGAACCCTATATAATCGGCCCCGGCGGGCAGTAACTTCAGGGCATCGACCCGGTACTGCGGGCTTGGGGTGAGATTAAGGGTGTCTGGGGTCGGATAGGTTTCGCCGCTGGCCAGCTCCAACAAATCGAGCAGTTGGCGCTGCATGGATTTGGGGAATTTATATCCCTTCGGCGGCTTTTTCGAGGACAGCAGAAAGCGCCCGGCAGGCGAGATAAAGGTCTTGTGGGGAATCCGCCACAATGACAGCGATGCCCAGAAAATTTTCTGACTGTCGATAACCAGATCGAAGCGCCGACCAGCCAAAGGCTTTCGTAAAAGCTCCGACGGGTGCAGGCCGATACCGGCGTACTCAATGACCTCATCGAGCAAGCCTTCGACAAGCGGTGCCAGGACCGAGGCATAGACGCTGGTTTCCTTGCCCGCCAGCCAGGTAATATGGGCATCGGGAAAAGCTTTCCTCAAGCCACGCACGAACGGCAGCTTGAGCAAGCCGTCGCCGACCCGGTCGAGGCCGACATAAACGAGGACGCTTTCAGGCTTGGCTGTGCTCATAAAAAAACC
>CBFDEA010000293.1:0-3672 GCA_965603695.1 uncultured Rhodospirillaceae bacterium
ACACCCGGGGCAACGCTTTGAAAAATATGGCGAAAATGGATGACGCCCTGGCCTGTTACCAAAAAGCCATCGGCCTCAATCCCGACTACGCCGATGCCCACAACAACTTGGGCACCGTTCTCGCAGGTCAGGGTAAGCTCGATGAAGCGATTGCCAGTTATGACAAGGCCACCACCATCAATCCCGACTACGCCGAGGCCCATTTCAATCTAGGCCTTACTTTAAAAATGCAAGGGAGGATGACCGAGGCCATTGCAAGTCTCAAAACGACCATCACCCTTAACCCGGATTACGCTGAAGCCTATAGCAATCTCGGGGCGATCTTGGCCGATCGGCTAAACTTTGATGAAGCCGAACAATGTTTCTTGAAAGTCGTCGCCATTCAACCCGATGATGCTGAAGCTTATAACAACCTTGGCATTACACTGCGTAACCTGAGACGATTGGACGAAGCCGCTAAAAGTTATCGGCAAGCCCTTTCAATCAGGCCCGATTACGACGAAGCCCACAGCAATCTTATTTTCCTGCAAGACCTGATCCCGACCATCGATCAGGTCGAACAGCAAGCCGAACGCCGCCGCTGGAATGATAATTTTATCAAGCCGCTGGCTGAGCACATCCGCCGCCATGATAATGAGCGTGACCCCGAGCGTCCTTTGCGTATCGGCTATGTATCGGCCGACTTCTGCAGCCATTCCGCCAGCCTCGGCTTTGCCACCCTGATTATCGATCACGATGCCAACAATTTCGACGTCATCTGCTACGATGCCAGCCCGGTTTCCGATGAGGTCAGCGAAACCCTGCGCGGTGCTGCGACCCAGTGGCGCGACATTAAAAAGCTCAGTGACGAGGAACTTGCCGGGATCATCCGTGACGATGCCATCGACATTCTGGTCGACCTGTCAGGCCACACCCGCGGCAACCGTTTGAAGCTCTTCGGCTACAAGCCGGCCCCCTTGCAAGTCACAGGCATCGGCCACTTGTCGCCAGGAGTAGCCACCATCGACTACCGGCTGACGACGCAGCAGATTACGCCACCCAAGGAAGCAGACATTTACCCCGAACAGGCAATTTACCTGAACACTTACTTTGGCTTCTCAGCCCCCCCCGAGGCACCCCCGGTGGGACCGTCGCCGTGTGTGCACAACGGTTTCATCACCTTTGGCTTCCTTGGCCGCTACAGCAAGCTTAGCCAACAGGCGTTGGCCCTGTGGGCAAAAATCCTTCTCGACATTCCCGGCTCCCGGCTGGTCCTTAAATACAGTCAACTGGATGATCTTTCCTGTCAGACCGAGATCAAGGAAGCCTTCGCCGCCTTTGGCATCACAGAGGACCGCCTTAGCCTGCTGGGCAAGACAGAGCACCGCCAGCACCTTGATGCCCATAATCTTGTCGATATCGTTTTCGACACCATCCCCCATGGCGGCGGCATCACGACGCTGGAAAGCTTGTGGATGGGAGTCCCGGTTATTGGCCTGATAAACCCGGAAAAAGCCGGCAGCCGGATCATTCAAAGCATCTGCCAGCCGCTCGGCCTTGAAGCATGCGCCACCACGAGCCTTGAGGACTACCACGCCTGCGCGTTGCAGTGGGCCGGGTGTTTTGATGAACTGGCGCTGATTCGCCAGGGGTTGCGTCAGCGGGTAGCCGATACCTACGCGCATTTCCCCGGGGATGTGGAAAAATCCTACCGGCTTATCTGGCAGCGCTGGTGTAAGGGCGAAACAGCCGCCCCCTTGTATCCTTAAGTACGCTCTGTACCTTCTTTGACCATTGAAGATGAAAAATTCTTGAAGATCAGCCCGGACATACTCAGTTCGGATTTTCCAAGTTCATCCATCAGTTCGCCATGCAATGTCTGATAACGCAGGTTCCAGTCGGGGTAGACGGTTCCGAAATATTGCTGGCTGACTTTTGCCAAAGCATCGTCGTTGCAATTATCTTCAATCATTTCCAGCACCTGGTGGAAATGCCGGTGTTGAATGACATTGAAATTTCGGCGCAATTCCAAATAGCGTTCTTTGACATCCAGATAACAATCTTCGACCCGTTCCAGGGCCTGGATATTCATAGGATTGAGCAACCGCGAAAACAGGTTTTCCGTTTCAGTCTGAACGTTGTTAATTTTACCGGCCACCGGGAAGCGCCCCTCGACGCCGTCCCAATGCCTTGCGGCGCGTCTGGCCAATGGGTCCAACCATTCATACTTTGGCAGATCCCAGGGGTTGTCGCCTTCCAGGACCCGGCCATCTTCCTTGAGTATGTCGTATAGCTTGGAATCGCGAATCAACATCATGGCGTTCGACACCAGCGTCGGATTATCGGCGAGATCCCATTGCTTCATGAAATCTATGTTTTCGCGCAGAGTCGCCAAGGTTGAATTGGGACCGAACATAATCATGCCGACGCGCAGATAGAATAAATCCAGCTTGCGAATCCGTTCGATCATTTTGTTGTTTTCAAACAGACCGGCGCGCTTCTCGTAAAATTCGAGTTCCAGGTCGGAACCGGATTCGGCACCGACGATGATGACGTCGACACCGGCACGCTTCCACAGCCTGAACAGGTCCTCGTCTTCATCCAAGAGCATGGAATCGGCACGCATATAAACCTTCGCCGATATGCGCAAGTCCCGATCAATGATGTCATCGCAAATATCACGAGTGCGCTGCTTGCCCTTTTTACCGGGATCATCGAACGAACTGTCGGAAAAATTGACGACATGAACACCGTAGGTATCGACCAGATGCTCCAGTTCATCGACGACATTTTTCGCCGAGCGGCCGCGCCACAACTTACCTTTTTGCAACTTCGAATAAAAATTGACCGCGCAGAAATTACATTTGGCGACACAGCCCCTGGATGTGACGACGCGGATACTTTCCAGCACCCCGCCGTCTATTTCATCATGGGTCAGGGTGTCTTTGAGAAAATCGCGCGCCGGGAATGGCAAAATATCCAGATCCTTGATCAGCGGCCTGGGAATGTTGGTAATCGCTTTTTCCGCCTCGTTGCGCCACACGATGCCTGGAACCGCGGCAAGGTCGGCCGGTTTTCCGGCGGCATCGGAAAATTTCTCCATCAGATCGAGCATGGTCACTTCGCCTTCTCCGACAACGATGCAATCGAAAAGCGGTTCGTTCTCTAAAATAGGCCCCGCCAACGCCGCCAGGAACGGTCCGCCCAAGACAATAAAGGCGTATGGATTGCGCGCCTTGATCTTCTGCACGACGGCCAGCACGTTTACGTAGTTAACGATGTTGAGTTGAAAGCCGTAAACCTCTGAATCAGTATTTGCGGCAAGCTCAATCTGTTGCAGGCCTTGGCTGGCCAAACACTGATGAATGCTTACGGAAAACCCGTTGTCGCGCACATATGACGCAATCAAGCCGACACCGAGGGGGATTTCCTCGTCGAACTGATAATCCCCATCCATCATGACGTTGATGAGGGCCAGCCTTGCCCTGTACTGGTTTTCGCTTTCGCTCATATTATTACCTATAATTTCTGCTTCAATGATGCTGTAACTACATGCGTCATCGCCATCAAAGGTCAGGAAATTTCATACACAACCAATCTAGAATGATTATAGTCTGTCATGACAAACAGCAAGGTTCAATCACCTGATTGCCACCTTGACCGCCGCCGTTCCCTTCGAGGTCGAGATGAGCG
>CBFDEA010000294.1:0-3667 GCA_965603695.1 uncultured Rhodospirillaceae bacterium
GTACGAACAACACCTCGCGGACGATTTGGCGCAACGAGAATTCCTTGTCCCGACCGCGCCAGGCGAGGACGTCCTTGATATGAATCATACCGATGGAATCATCCAGGTCTTCGTTAAACACCGGCAGACGGGAATGGCCTTCGCGTGTCAAAAGATCGATAACACCAGAAAGCCCGGTGCCGCTTTCAATGGAGACGATGTCTGCCCGCGGCACCATGACGTCATGGATGGTACGACCCTTGAGCTCAAGGATATTAGCCAGCAGCAGACGCTCTTCGGCGTCAATGGGGACTTCGCCGTCTTCGCGTTCTTCGATCAGCTCTTCAAGCACGTCGCGGGCCGAACTTTCAGCGACCTTAAACCCAAGCAGGTTTTTCAGCCAGGCCAAAACACCCGCCGCCGGCGCAGTTGCTTCGGCCTTTTCGTTTTCAGTTTTCGCTAACGCCGGGTCGTTCATGACTGCTCCGCTTGATAGGGGTCGGCAATGCCAAGTCCCGCCAAAATACTTATTTCCAAAGCTTCCATACGTTCCGCATCACTATCGTTTTCGTGGTCGTAGCCGAGCAGATGAAGCATACCGTGAACGACCAGATGGCTGAGATGCTCCGCCAGTGTTTTTCCCTCGTCTTCGGCCTCGTTACTTGCGACGCCGAAGGCGATGACGATATCGCCCCATAACCTAGGCCCAAATTCTAAAGATTCCGTATCCCCCAGGTTTGCAAAGGACAGGACGTTGGTCGGCTTGTCCTGATGGCGATAGTCCCGATTGAGCTGCTGGATCTGGGCATCATCGCAAAGCAGAATGCTGACTTCGCTTGCCGCGTCCTGCGGCAGGGGGCAGGCCTCTATGGCAGTGCGGCACAGGGCGCTTATACCTGGCAGGGCGTTCGTCCATTGCGGTTCGGAAATTGATATGTCGATATCCAGGTCAGTCATCGCTATTTCGCGCCGTTACCCTTTTCATACGGGGCCGCCGCCTTGCGCCGCATTTCCGCCTCATCATAGGCCCCGACAATCTTTGTCACCAGCGGATGCCGCACGACATCGGCCTGACCAAACCGGGTAAAGCCGACACCCTTGGTTTGGCTGAGAATATCAGAGGCGTCACGCAATCCTGAACGGATACCGCGAGGAAGGTCGACCTGGGTTAGGTCGCCGGTCACCACCATACGGGCGTGTTCGCCCAGTCTGGTTAAAAACATTTTCATTTGTACAGCCGTCGTATTCTGGGCCTCATCAAGGATAACGAAAGCATTGGCCAGGGTCCGTCCGCGCATAAAGGCCAGGGGGGCGACTTCTATCTCACCCGTTTCCAGCCGCTTGGCAACTTCCTCGGCGGTCATCATATCGTGCAAGGCGTCGTAAAGCGGACGTAAATAGGGATCGACTTTTTCACGCATATCGCCGGGCAGGAAACCCAATTGCTCGCCGGCCTCGACCGCCGGTCGCGACAGAATGATCCGTTCGACATCGCCCCTGACCAAGCGCTCGACCGCCTTGGCAACGGCGAGATAGGTTTTACCCGTGCCGGCTGGACCAATGCCGAAGACCAATTCATTTTCATCGATGCTAGTAATGTATTTAGCCTGAGTCGGGGTCCGTGGAGAAATCGTCCGCTTGCGGGTTTTAATCTCAATATCTGCATCGGCAACGGCAGCCCCTGAATGCGCCGCCATGCGCAACACCGCTTCGACTTCGTGACGATCCACCGACATCCCTTTTTGCAGGCGTCCATAAAGTCCGCTCAGCGCCTCGGCGGCGGCATTGATGGCTTCTGCCTCACCGATCAGGGTCACCTCGTTACCGACAGACTGCGCCGTTACGCCGAGTTTCTGTTCAATGATTGTCAGATGCGCCTGATGGGCCCCAAATAGCTGCATGGCAAGGCCGTTATCCTCGAACGTAAGCTTACGGCTATCGGCGGCGTTGTCCTGCAAACTATCGGGTTTGATCATGCACTACACTCTCTGTTTCATTGTTGTGGGACATTGCCTTGTTAGCGTCCAAGGAAGGCTCGCCGGGCAAGACGCCCGCCAAGCTATTGGTATTGGCGTCCTCGATACGCAAGTCGATGATACTACCAAACAAATTGTCAGGGGCGGTGACGTGGACCGGTTGCATATAGGGGCTGCGCCCGACCATCTGTCCGGCATTTCTGCCCGGCCTGTCGAGCAACACAGGCATGACGCGGCCAATGCAACTTTTATTGAAAGCCAGCTGTTGTTCCTTCAGGGCGTCTTGCAAAATTACCAGCCGCTCACTTTTAACAACCTCGTCGACCTGTCCATCAAGACTTGCCGCCGGGGTTCCTGGCCTGGGGCTGTATTTGAATGAATAGGCCTGCACGAAACCGATGTCTTCGATCAGTTCCAGAGTGGCCTTGAAATCATCATCGGTTTCGCCGGGAAAGCCGACAATGAAATCCGACGACAGCGCCAGGTCGGAGCGCGCCGCCCGTAATCTTTCGACCAGCCGCCGATAGTCATCGGCACCATGACGCCGGTTCATGGCTTTGAGGACCCGGTCCGATCCGGATTGAACCGGCAGATGAAGGAACGGCATCAACTGTTCGACATCGCGGTGAGCGGCGATCAGTTCGGCGTCAACATCCGCCGGATAGGATGTCGTGTAGCGTATACGCTTAAGCCCGACGATTTCGCCAGCGTCGCGGATCAGACGGCCCAGCCCCCATTCGCTGCCGTCTTCGCCGAGGCCATGATAACTATTAACATTCTGGCCTAGCAAGGTCAGCTCTTTGACGCCAAGGTCGACAAGCTGGCGGGCCTCGGCAAGGACCGTCGCCGGGGGCCTGGAAAATTCCGCGCCGCGTGTA
The DNA here is from genome assembly GCA_965603695.1 of uncultured Rhodospirillaceae bacterium. Classification (GTDB taxonomy): domain Bacteria; phylum Pseudomonadota; class Alphaproteobacteria; order Rhodospirillales; family JABHCV01; genus JACNJU01. Next base: position 2,834 of record CBFDEA010000294.1, read on the forward strand.
TAAGGAACAACGCAAAAGGCGCAGAACTTGTCGCAGCCTTCTTGCACGGTCAGGAAAGCCGATGCGCCATCGATTGCGCCACTGGCCACGGTCGTTTCAGGCAAGTGATCGAATTTCACTTCGGCCGGGAAATCCGTATTCAGCACGGCCCCGCCGTGACGCGAAATACGGGCAATCATTTCGGGCAGGTCATGATAGGTCTGCGGTCCGAAAACCAGATCGACAAAGGGCGCCCGGCGCAGCATCTCCTCGCCCTCAGCCTGGGCGACACAACCGGCAACGGCGAGAATCATATCCCCCCCCTGGGCTTTGCGACTCTGCTTGGTGCGGTTCAGACGACCCAGTTCGGAGTAAACCTTCTCTGCCGCTTTCTCGCGGATATGGCAGGTGTTGAGAATGACCATATCGGCTTCTTCGGAACGATCTGTCAGGGCGTACCCCAGTGGCAGCAAGACATCAGTCATCCGGGCCGAGTCATAGACATTCATCTGACAGCCGTAAGTTTTGATATGCAGTTTTTTGGTCAAATGTCAGGCCCGTCCCGGTTTGCTTTTGACGGATTTAGCCTGAGAGCAATCTGCCATCAGGTGAGGGCAGAGAAGGTGCTCTGACTTTATTGAACCGATCAAATTATCGCTCACCAAATGACCCCATTTGATGGCCGCTTGATCTCATGCGTCTGTTCATGCGTCTCGCAGAACCTTTCTTCAAAGTTCGCCCCGCGCCCACGGGCGACGGGTAAACGATATTACCGATAACAAAAAGGTAGCACCGGTAGGCTGTGTGTCAAGCAGATGCCCCGAGGAGAGCGTTGGGATAGTGACGGCATGAGCA
>CBFDEA010000295.1:0-3650 GCA_965603695.1 uncultured Rhodospirillaceae bacterium
ATGAGACGGGTACTTGGCGGCTCCGATAATCGCAAGTGTGCCTCCCAAGGCACTGTGCAAAGGGGACCCTCCCTATTCGGAGCCGCCCTTTTTTTTAGACCATTTCCGCTTTTGGCTATTAGCGGCGGTTCCAGCCATTGCTCAATCATGTCTGCTTTTCTACGCTAAGCGGAAGTCTTTAGCGCGAAATCCACGTCGCCAATTTTAATGTCCGTTGTTAGGGGGTAAAGCAGACATCATTCAGAGGGGGTGATTAAGTCTGTTTTTGACCCGATTCAGACATTTCACCGATGGATCGAAGCTCTGTTAAGGTTCAGGCTACCCCCGTACATTCGACCACTTCAATGGTGCCCTTGCCCTTGACCTCAACCTGGCCCAGTGAACGGCCTTCGCATTCATCCTGGACCTGGAGCCAGGAGTCGAAGGTCATCACCACCGTTCCGGGTTCCCCCAGGCCGGTCATGCGGGCCGCCGTATTGACGGTGTCGCCCCAGACGTCGAACTGGTATTTCTCGTCGCCGACGATGCCCGCGACCACCGGCCCGGCATGGACGCCGACCCGAACCTGCCAACCGTTTTCCAGGCTCCTCGTCGCCTCGACCATGTCGAGACCGCACTTCACCGCCGACAGCAGGGGCTGGAAGTTCTGCATGGTTAGTCCGGCACTTGCCATGAATTCGTCGCCGATGGTCTTGATCTTCTCCATCTGGTGACGGCGGGTGATTTCCTCGAACTTGACAAACAGGTTCTGTAAACCGCCAACCACTTCCTCGGCCGTGTGGTTCGAGCAGAACGCCGTGAAGCCGACGATATCGCAAAACAGGATCGCCGCGTTGTCGTAGCTGCGCGGGGCCACCTTGCCGGTGGCTTTAAGCTCGCTGGCCGCCGCCGAAGGCAGAATGACGTTGAGCAACTGGTCGGATTTTTTCTTCTCCGATTTAAGTTGGCTGAGATGCTTTCCCTCCATGTCGCGCAGGCGCTTTTTTTCCAGGCTGGCGTTGACCCGGGCACGCAGCATCACCGGGTTGAAGGGCTTCGAGAGATAGTCCTCGGCCCCCAGTCCGATGCACTTGACGATGCTGTCCATGGCCTCGACGCCGGAAATCATGATCACCGGGATATCCCGCAATTTCATGTCGGACTTGAGCGCCTCCAGGGTCGAGATGCCGTCCATTTCGGGCATTTCGATGTCCATGAGCACCAGATCGAAGGCATTGCCGCGCATGGCCTCGAGCGCCTCGACACCATTGGAAGCGGTCGCGACATCGCTGAATCCCTCCTTCTCAAGATGCCGGATCAGGAGTTTCAGGTTGAACTCTTCATCGTCTACAGCAAGAATTTTGGGGTTGTCCGCGTTCACGCTCAGCCTCTTTCAAAAATTTTAGGATCGATAGGAGGTGACGTCATGGCCGACAGAATGCGTTTTTCCAGATTGGTCTTGGATACCGGTTTGGTGAGAAAACCGTGAATGCCGAGCTTGACGGAATCATGGACATTATCCTCATCGGAATGACCGGTCAGGATCAGCACCGGCACCCCCGGATTGGACAATGTTTTGTCGGAACGCAGCTTACGGACGAATTCGAAGCCGTTCATGTTCGGCATCTCCAAATCGCAGATGATGACATCGAAGCCATACCTCGATTGCTTGACCTTGGTCAGTCCATCGGCACCGTCCTCGGCATCGACGACGTGTTTGACGTTCAGTTCATAGAGCATGCGCCCGATCAACTTGCGGATAAAAGGTTCGTCATCGATGACCAGAATATCCAGGGCAGTGATATCGGGTGGGCTCATGGCGTGTTCTCCCGGGCGGTGTAGTCAGTCAGAGGCAAGTCCATCTCAGGGCGGCGATATAGTCCACGACCTCGCTCAAGGCGGGTTCAAGGCCGGGCATGGCCTCATCGATGGCATCCCAATCCCCGGCCTTGCCGACTTTTTCAAGGTTTGCGCAGAGGTCGGCAAGCGTATGGGCACCGACGGAGCGCGATGACGACTTCAGTTTATGGCCGGCAGAACCGATAACCGCTGCGTCGCGGGCCGCGTATGCGTCGGTGATTTCCTTGACGATGGCCGCCGATGGCTCGACGAAATCACCGAGGATTTCCTTGAAGGTGTCGTCGTCGTCACCAAAGATGTCTTTCAGGGCACGTTCGTCAATGGCAGGCCCCGCGGCGGCGGCAACTTGCGGGGCCGGCGTTTCCTCGGGCTCTGATTCTGGCTCGGGCTGCTCCTCGATCGCCGGTTCTTCAGTTTTCGGCCCTGGCAGCGCCGTCGCCGATATCGGCATCCACTTGGCCAGGGTTTTCTTGAGTTTGTCCATTTCCAGCGGCTTGGCCAGGTAGTCATCCATGCCGACCTCCAGACAGTGATCGACTTCTCCCTGCAGGGCATTGGCGGTGATGGCGATGATGGGAATACGCTCGTCGCCGTCGGCCACGGCTTCCTCGTCTCGGATGGTGCCGGTCAGTTCGTAGCCGTCCATGTTCGGCATGTGGCAGTCGGTCAGCAGGATCGCGTATTTATTCGATTGCCAGGCGTCGAGAGCCTCAACACCGTCATTCATGATCTCGCAGGCGTAGCCGAGCACGCCGAGCTGGCGGCGGATGACATCCTGGTTGGTGACATTGTCCTCGGCGACCAGGATCAACTGACCCGCCGCCCGCGCCTCATCGACGCTTGGGGCCTTCTTCCCGGTCCCGAGCCGGGTGCCTTCCTCATATTCGACATCGGGACTGGCCCGACCGGCCGCCATGGCGACACCGCGGACGAAAGAGGAGCGGCGCAGCGGATTGGTCTCGACGACGACACTGTCGGGCAGCACCATGCCTTTTCGGGCTTTTCGGTCGCTGGTCAGAGTGACGTAGCGGAGGCTTCCGCCCTCTTTGCGCAATGTCTCGATCAGCTTTTGCTGGGCCTCTCCTTGCCACTCGGAGCCGATGACGACGATATCGAAAGGCTTGCCCTCGGCGGTCGCCTCCTCAACCATTCCTTCAACATTGGCGATGTTGGTGGTCATGACGACCTCGGCACCGTAGTGGCGAAGATAGGAATCGGTGAATGTGCGTCCTTCCTCGCTGTGGATGGCGACCAGGGTATTGAGCCCGCAAAGATCGTGGCTATCGGCCGCATCGGGCTTCTTGTCGGCGACCTCGAAAGGAATGGAGATGCAGAAGGTGGATCCCTCACCCTCGACGCTCTTGACCTCGATCTCGCCCTTCATGATGTCGGTTAGGTTCTTGCAGATGGAAAGTCCCAGTCCGGTGCCGCCGAAGCGTCGGGTGGTTGAGGTTTCGGCCTGGGTAAAGGGCTTGAATAAATTAGTGACCGCATTTTCCGACATGCCGATACCATTGTCGATGATCGAAAAATCGATCCTTATTTTCTTCTTGTCGGGCTTGCCTTTCAGGTCGGCGCGGATGATCACCTTGCCTTGCTTGTCAGGCCCATTCTCGGTGAACTTGACGGCGTTGCCGGCCAGGTTGAAGAGAATCTGGCGCAGCCGAACCTGATCGCTGAGCAGCCAGGAAGGTATTTTCGGGTCGATATAGAGCATCAGCCGGAGGTTCTTCGGCGCGGCGTTGGGCAGCAGGGTCGCCGTTACGCCTTCGACCACGTCACGAACCGACACCGGAATCATTTCCAGATCC
>CBFDEA010000296.1:0-3648 GCA_965603695.1 uncultured Rhodospirillaceae bacterium
GCGACCTTGGTGCCGCGAATGCCGAGACTGGCAACCGGCGTTATCAGCGCCATGCCCTCCGGCGACGTTTTGGCGATCTGACCACTGACGAACGAGAACACGCCCAGCACCAGATTGGCGCTAAACACACCTTCCTGGTTGCCCCGGTCATAAACCAACTCGTCGATGACCATGCGGCCGTTCTCGCCCAGCGAGAAGGTCGTCTCGTCGATAAAAGTGATGCCGATGGCACCGCCTTCCCCGGTCTCGATGGAATCGCCTTGAAAAATATCATCGCCCCTGGCGACGGCGACGCGTGTGCCGTCGATGCGAACAACCGCGACAGTGCCGTCGGCGACTTCGACCTTGCCGATCGACTCTGCTGCCCCCTGCCCCACAAGGCCCGTAGCCTGCGCCACCTGTCCCGGGGCTAGCGGCCCGGCCAGTTTCAAGGCGAGGTCGCCGGCGATCACCGCGCCGCCTTCACTGATCAGGTCGGGTGGGTTGTCCAAGGCGAAAAAATCACGAATGATGACGTGCGCACCGTCGGCCCCGGTCAGCAGCAAATCCGGGCCTTGATGGGAAAAGGCGGCGCTCAAAAACCACGCGCCGCCGGGGACAACGACCGGCAACCCGGGCGTCGCCTCAAGAACGATGACATCGCCCTCCCCGGTGAAAACGGGGTCATGATTATCGAATACAGTCGTAACCAATTATAAATTCCATCTTCTGAATCATGCCGCAACGAATTCTTCGCCTCCGTAAGTCCTGCCTTAAGAACTTACGGGAGAGAATATCATGAACTGGCACCTCAAATAAATGAACCGCTTCTCCAGGATTCTTGCCTGATGACATTTCGATGTTTTTTTTACGGCCCCGTAATTATCGATATGGTAAAACAAAGATGTTTATAAAAACTGAATCAAACGAGAGCCGAAGCGGCCATTAATTGACTGTCCAGCGCCTAACTACTTGCCGGTTTCCAGGACATTACTAATGGCATCCGTTACTTCCACCACGTTCATGGGCTTTGTCAGATAGCGCAGGAAGCCCGCTTTCATTCCCTTTTCAATATCATTCTTGGTGGCGGCTGCGCTTAACGCCAGGATGGGAATTTCTTTTGTCTCGTCATATTGCTGGAGTTTCATCAAGGCTTCGAAGCCATCCATACCGGGGAGGTTGATATCAAGAATGATCACATCCGGTTGTTTGCTTCTGGCGATCTCGATCCCCAGTTCTGCGGTAGGTGCCGACAGCATGGTCAGGCCATCTATGTGCGATACAATCATCTCCATCAGCTTCAGGTTGGACAGGTTGTCCTCGACATAAAGCATGGTGCCATTCATGTCCTGTAAGTACTCTTTAACCCGTGCGTCATCAATTCCTGCCTTGGCATCGACGGCGGCGGCCTGGCCATCGGCAAGCGGCAATTCAAGCCAGAATTTGCTTCCTTTGCCCTCTTCGCTCCTGAAGCCGATTTTGCCATTCATCAGTTCGATCAAATCCTTGCAAACGACGAGGCCAATGCCGGTACCCTCGATTTCGCTGTTCTCCGCCCCCAGGCGGCTGAACGCCTGGAATAGTTCGCCTTGCCTGTATTCCGGGATGCCGTTTCCGGTATCCGCAACAGAGATACGGCCCCGGCCTTCAGGGGTTTTCTCGTAGTCAATGGTGACGGTGCCGCCATCACGATTGTATTTGATGGCGTTGGACACCAGGTTGAGAATGACTTGCTTCAGGCGGGTGTAATCGGCCCGGATCGACACCAAATCCTTGTCTGCGCCAGGGATGATAATTTGAATATCCCGACTTGCCGCCATTTCATTAACCAGATTAAGACAATCACCGATGGCATTGCCAACCGGGATATCTTCGATGAAGAACTCGACCTTTCCGGCCTCGATCTGAGCCAGGTCAAGAACGTCGTTAATCAGGTCAAGCAGGTGCCTGCCCCCTTTCAGAATTTGCTCGACGTTCGATTTCTGGGCTTTGCTCAAGGGTTCCTTGGGATTGTACTCCAGCAACTGCGTGAAACCCAGAATGGCGTTCATCGGGGTCCGCAGTTCGTGGCTCATGGAGGACAGGAACTCGGATTTGGCCTGGTTGGCCTTTTTCGCCTCTTGAGTGGACTGTTCAAGTGCCAATTGGTTTTCTTTATACTCGGTGATGTCATTGACGAGCGCGAACGATCCGTTCTTTTTCTTGGTCTCGTCGTATAATGGTGTGGCGTTAAATATGCACGGCACATCCTTGCCGGAGGCATTTGTCAACACAAGTTCATATGTTTCCGACTTGCCGGCTGAGCGCTTTTTAACCCTGTCCCTATGGTATTCTTTCTGCTCATCGCTCAGGAAGTCGCTGACGGGTGTGCCGACCGCTTCGCTTGACGATACACCGAGTATCTCGGCCATGCGTGGATTCACTTCAACGGTTAGAGCATCATTATCGATTCGCCAATAGCCTTGTGAGGTCGTAGACAGGATCACTTTCAGTTCGTTCGCCGTAATACTGAGTTCCCTCTCGATTTTCTTGTGGTCGGTGATGTCTGTCCGTATGGCAATATACTGAAAAGGCTTCCCCTGATCATTCAAGGACGGGACGATGGTGGCATCGACCCAATAGTAGCCTCCATCCTTCCTTAGGTTCCTAATATTACCGCGCCACACCTTGCCGCTGGTGATGGTCCGCCATAAGTCGGCAAAAAACTCCGGCGGGTGCAGCCCGGAATTCACAAGACGATGATTTTGACCAATCAATTCGTCAAGGCTATAGCCGCTGATGTCGCAGAATCTGTCATTGGCGTATGTGATGTTTCCTTGGGCATCAGCAATGCTGACAATGGCATGCTCATCCATGGCGAATTTCAGGAAGTCCCGTTCTTTTTCTGCTTCCAGGCTCTCGGTAATATCGACGGCGGTTCCATAACCGCCCGTGAGTTGCCACGTCTCCTTGTCGAAATGGGGTAGTCCGCTGACGAGTAAAGTTCTTTCATTTCCTTTCCCATCAATGATCTTGAACAGATGATCGCGAAAGGGCTTGCCCCAATTGGGTTCCTTTTCCTCATTGTCGGCGGAAAGGAATGTTCCCAGGTCAGATAGTTTCTTGCCGACCATCTGTTCGGGGAGAATTTCAATAATCTTAGCCGCGCGTGGCGACACATACGTGAGGAGCCCTTGCTCATCGGTTTCCCAGATGATTTCCGAGACCAGGCGGGTGATGTCCTCCAGCCGAGAAAGGGCGTTTGATGCCCGCTCCTCGGGTGTGCCGGAGAACGAGCGCCAATTTCGGGGTTTTCTGTCTTTTCCTTTGTGCTCCATAGCATCGCTTCCAAGCAGTCCTGAATGCCTAGGTTAATATATTTTTCGTCTACAGGCTTGTGATTTTGACCTTGTTATATCACAAAACAATTGGAACCATGATAAGAGAAACATATGATAGAAATTGCCATCGCCGCATCATAATTTGATATATCCAGCCATGTAGACATGACGCGGGTCAATGGTCATCTTTAAAGAGTCCGCCTGGATGATAATGGGAAGATAATGAGTGAAAAGCTAGACGTCGAACATCTGCTCGCACTGGCCCGTGATAAGTCGGCGAAAAGCAGAACCGAACTGGCCGAAGTCGTGGGCAGCCTCTTTGGCGAACAAGGAGGCATTCTGAGCGACC
>CBFDEA010000297.1:0-3647 GCA_965603695.1 uncultured Rhodospirillaceae bacterium
TGCTTATCCCCCAAATTCATGTTCGGAAGTTCTGGGGCAGGACTTGCGCCTTTTCGCGCCAGCGCAACCCTTCTGTTCCATTCATCGATGCCGATGGCCCCGGGGGCCAGTTCTTGGCCGACGACAAAGGCCGGGGTTCCTTCGATGCCCAGGCTTTTCGCCAATTCCATGTTCTTGTTAAGCTCGCCTGTGACGACGGCGGTGTTCATTGCCTTGCGAACGGCGTCGATATCGATGGACAAATCTTCGGCGATAGAGAAAACCTTCGCTTCGCTCAACTGTCCACGGGTTGTCATCAGGCCTGAGTGGAAGGCCAGGTATTTGTCCGGGGCCGTGTTCCAGACCGCAAGCGCCACTTGGCTGGCGACCACCGAGGCGGGCCCGAGAATGGGGAATTCCTTAAGCACATAACGAATATTGCCATCTTCCTTGAGCAGCGCCTGAATGGTCGGGAAGACCTTCTTGCAGTAACCGCAGCGGTAATCGAAGAATTCAACGATGGTGACATCGCCGTTCGGGTTGCCGATAACCGGCGAGCCCTGGTTGACGTTCAATGCGGCGCTCAGGGATACCAGGTTATTTCTGGCTTGCTGGCGCTCCGCGTTCTGTTGGGAAATGCGATATTGCTGCAACGCCCGCATGAGGATTTCCGGGTTCTTGACGATGTAGTCCTGAACGATTTTCTCGACGTCCTTTTTCTGGGCATCGTTGAGCCCACTCTCGGCGGCGGCAGAACCGGACAGGGCCAGTGCGGCGACCAGGAAAGCTGGCAGAAAGGCGGATAAAAGGAGTTTTTGCAGCATGTCGGTATCAGTCCTCAGAATTGGAATAATTAACAGAGCGGACGACACAATGCGTCAGCACTGACGTGGAAACAAGCCCCGGAAATCAATTTTCACCGGAATGTGATGACCTCAGGTAAGCCCTCTACAGCCCCTCGCTTGGTCCGAAGTATTTTCTTGATTGTGATTTTCCGGTACCGGCACTTTCAAGGTCCGAATTCGGGCCATCGGTGAAAATGCCGAACAGATTACGGAAGATACCCGGTGCCAGTGCCGACAGCGGGTTGACCTTGACATCCGGATTTTCCAGCGGCCCGGTCATTCTATAGGTCGCGGCGAAGATGCCACCGCCTTCTTCAGTACCGGTAAACAAGGTGCCGAGTATGGGGATATTGCCGAGCACGCTGTTAAGCGCGTAAGCCGGAACCACCGTGCCTTCGATATCGAAAACCTCGGCGTGCGTGTAAATGCGCCCCTTCGCCGTATAGCCAAGCGACAGACCCGTCGCCTTGACGTCGGTCAGATCGACGATGCCTTCTTTCATCACGAACGGTGCCCGAAATTCGTTAAAAGACAGCCCGTCGCCTTGCAGGGCGTCGGCGATACCCGTCAGGGTCAGAATGCCAACCAGCCGGGCCAGGGCCGGGGCCTCGACAAGCCGGTAATCGGTGATCAGGACTTCACCGCTTAAAGGATGCCCCGGGGCGTCGTCGTCAAAAGTCGCTTTGACCTCCAGATTGCCGCCGATCATGGTGTTATAGACATCCAGGGTGCGCAGCATGTCGCCGGCATTGTCGGCGCTGACGATCAAATCCCGCTTGCCCTTGCCGCTGGCTCTCAGGCTGACCAGGAAATGCTCGCCGTTGCGCAGGGAGCCATCGACGTTGATGCCCCGCCAGCGGTCGTCGGCCCGGTTAAAAGTACCGGTAATCTGTTTTAGAAAGGTCTTGGGACCGATCCACACCTTATCGACCTTGGCGGACAGGCTGAGTTTAAGGTTGAAACGGTCTTTTTCGCCGGGTGACCCCTTGAACAAATCCTCGAACATCGGTGCCAAATCGAAACTGGGACCATGAAATCCGACGGTCCAGCCACCGTCGTGGCCGGGAATGATAACGCCGGACAGGTCTGTCCGGTTCAAGCTGAACTGGTTGATATCGACCTTGCCAAGGCCGGTTCCGTGTTCATCATATTTGGCCGATCCGTTGATCCTGAGGTCACCGGCGGCGAGAGAAAATTGGGGAATATCGGTCAGTTGGGTGCCAGTAATGGTCAAGTCGACCTGGGCCATTCCGGCGCTGCCAATCTGTTTCGTCCAGCCCAATGCGGGAACGTTGAGCGAGACTTCGGCCAAGTCGAGGCGGACCTGAACCTTGCCGGTGCCGTCGTCCTGGGTGGTTAGCGCGATATTGGCGCCAACGCCGCCTTCAATGAATTCGCCGTGCAGCGGTGACAGATCGATGCCCAGATCGCCAAGTTTGCGGATGTTGTCGATGTGCGACGATATCTGGTATTTGGCGCGATACGGGACGTCGGATCCGAAATTTCGCCGCCATTGTAGAGCCGCCGGAATATTTGCCAGTTTGACGTCGCCGTTCATATCGAGGCCACTCTTGCTGACCTTTAAATCGAGCTGACCATCCTTGATCCCCTGGCCGAGAATGATGTTGTCGATGGTGACGTCGTGCATTTGGGCGACGACGGAAATATCGACGCCTTCTGTCGTCAGTTTATTTTCAAGCAGAAAACCAAGCTTCACATGGGCATCGGCGGTGCCTTCGGCGCGTTCCGGATTGATCCCGATAGCCGAAGAAAATCCCAAAGGTTTGCTCTCGATCAGTTTGAGGGCATTTTTCAGGGGGCCTTTGATGAACAGGTCAATGTCGGCGTATTGATCGACCTGGTCCAATCCACGGAAGGAAATGATGCTCTTGCGGGTAGTTAAGCCCTCGGCCTGCGCACCGGTAACGAAGATATCGAACTTCTTTTTGTTAAAACGCGCCGTCGCATTGGCATTGCGCGCCTTGGGCATGGGCGGCAGATAGTCGACGGTGATCCCGCGCAGGTTCATGTCGCCCGTCAGGCTCAACAATTCGAAGTCGCCAGCCTTTGTTACGCGCATTTGCAGGGCGGCACGGGCTTCCGGCACCTGGCCCTCTGAAATATGGTCGATAATCCAGTTGCGGGCATCTGTGGCTACGGTGTTCGGCCAGTAGCGGGACAACTTGTTGGATTTCATGTCGCGAACAACGCCGCTGGCACCAATGGAAATACCATCGTCTGCGGCATTCATATTAAGGGCGATAGAGGCCGTCGGGCCATCGAGATCGAGTTCGACGACATCAAGCTCAAGCCGACCGACATCGCCCAAATATCTGCCACGGGCGTTCAGGGTTGTGATCGGCATTTCATGTTCGATGGGGCTGGGCAGATAGATTTTGCCGTCGTCGCCGAAGTTCACCGTCAGATTGTTGATTTCGATTTTCTCGGTGGACCCCTCGTAGCGCCCCCTGAATTCAACCCCGGCGACTTCGATCCGCTGGGCCAGGGAAAGAATGCCCATCTTCTGCGCCTCCTTCACGGGGATGGACAGGACACCTTTTGAGGCCGAGACATCGAAGCCGAAACTTTCAACGGAGCCGTCACCGAGCATGGAGAACGTCAAGGTCCCCTGAAAAGGCAACTCTATCCCGCTGAGCAAGGAAAGCTTGGGGGAAAGGCTGGCGAAAGCGGTCGGGGTGACGGCATTGAAATCGACGCCGATATCAAACCTTTCCTCGGCCGCCAGGTACGTCCCCAGCACCGAGACATTGGCCTTGGTGCCGCCCGAAAGGACGTCCATGGTGACATCGCCCTTGATGCCAC
>CBFDEA010000298.1:0-3627 GCA_965603695.1 uncultured Rhodospirillaceae bacterium
AAAGACTCACGCACGGGCTCGTCATCATCGATAACGTAGACGACGGGTTGCGGCGCAATCATTGGATTTTCTCGTCAGGCATATGGACAGTTTCGGCGATAGGCAGGGTAAAGGTCAATGCCGCACCCGGTCCACTGTCGTCGGTAATGTGCAGGCGGCCACCATGGGCTTCGACGATGGAGCGGCTGATCGACAGTCCCAGCCCCAGTCCGTTTGCCTTGGAGGTAACGAACGGATCGAACATGGTACCCTCGTCCTGTAAAATGCCCGGACCGCTATCGACGACGGTAACACAAATTTCACCTTCACCGGTGACCCCGGTGTGAATGCTTAAGGCGCGGGTGGCGGCGGGCGTTTCGCCCATCGCTTCGAAGGCGTTACGCAGCAAATTCAAAATCACCTGTTCGACTTGAATATGATCGATGGTGACAGCCGGCAGGTCGGGCTGAAGATCGAGTTTGATTTGTATATTCTGGCGCTCCGCATCGGAGCGCATAAAGGCCAGGGAATCCTTGATGACACGGTTGATGTCGGCACGGGTCCGTTCGGGTTGTTCTTTGCGGACAAAGGTGCGGATGCGCTTGATCACCTCGCCTGCCCGGGTCGCCTGCGCAGTGACCTGATTTAAGGTGTCCAGTATCATATCGTTGTCACATTGCTGCTTCTGGATGCGGCGAATGCAGCCGCGCGCGTAGTTGACGATGGCGGCTAGCGGTTGATTGAGTTCATGGGCGAATCCCGAAGCCATTTCGCCCATGGTATTCAAACGGTCGATGTGGGCCAGTTCGGCGCGGCGGCGGTGGGCTTCTTCTTCGGCCCGGATGCGTTCTGAAATCTGCCGCTCCAGTTCAAGGTTGGTGTCCGATAATTCCTTGGTTCGGCGTTGCACCAAAACTTCGATCCAGGTCGCCCAGACAACGGTTATCATGATCAGGGCGGCGACCAGAATCATCCAGTGGCCGTACTGTTTTAAAATATCACTGAAGGTGATGCGACCGATGTCCTCGTAGGGGCCGGTGCGCAACTCGCGGAACAGTTCGTGGACGGGCTGGTAATCCAGTGGCACTGTCCAGCCGCCGTAACGTCCCTTAAGCGCCGCCGGGCCGTCTGCGGGCATGGATAACAGGGCGATGGCGACTTTCTGGGCCAACTCCTGGGACGTTCCCTTCATCCGCGAGAACGGCCATTCAGGATAGAGCCTGGTCGATACGGCGAAGGGAAAGCCGGGATATGCCTGGGCATTGAGGATGCGGAAATCCTGCATGTCGATCTTGCCTTCGGCCTGTAAGATTTCCAGGGTATTGGTGCGGAACGTCGCCGCGTCGACCCGGCCTTCAAGCACCGCCTCAACCGATTGGCCTTGCGGGAACCCTGTGAAGGTCAGGCCTGAGAAATCCTCAAACGGATCGATGTTATGCTCTTTGAGTTCTCGCCAGGCCATCTGGAAGCCGCCGAAACCGTGGCGCTCGACGGCCATAAAAGACTTCCCCCTCAGGTCTTCCAGGGTTTTGATATCCTGGCGGTCGGCGCGGCTGAAAATAACGGCACCGAAGACGTTACCGGCGCGAACCGTGCTTGGGGTGCGCAGGGTTGCGATACGGGTGATGCCGTAGCGGGCCTCAAGATCGACGTAATTTCCGGTGTTGGTCAGGACGAAGTCGATTTCTTCCCGGGCGACAGCCGTTTTCATGTCAGCCAACGACAGAGGCACCATTTGAAAGATGTAACCATCTATTGACTGACCGAGATACTGCGCCGTCATGGCCCAGCGATTAAGGGCCGCTTCGGCACCACGAAAGGCCAAAACGCCGATTTTTATCTTTTCCACCGTGGCGCTCTGGGCAACGGCAAGTTGGGCCTGGAAACCCGTCAGACAAACCGCAAAAAGGGCAAACGCAAGTCTCCGGCGTATTTTCATATTCAAAGTCATGTGGGCATCATCGTCCGGTAGGCGTTTCTGTCAACATTTTGCCGTCTTGCTATCTCATCCGAATGGGTGGGCGGGCATTCAGGAAGTGCCCTAGCATCCGTGCAAAGCGCCAAACGTTAGTTTTACTTCTTCAATTTTCGATCCTGATGCTAAAACCAGTCGATTGCTTTTAGTATCGGGAAACGATGAATAATGTTCGATAGCATCCTTGAATTCGAGCCGGCGATCCGCTTAAGTTTTTTCGTAGGCGTTTTCGTCGCCGTCGCCCTGTGGGAAGCCGCCGCACCGAGGCGCAAGCGCGGGCTCAGTCGCTGGCGGCGCTGGCCGTCGAATCTGGGCATCGTCGCCCTGAACACTGTTGTCGTCAGGATTTTGTTTCCGGTCGCCGCCGTGGCCATGGCGGTGAACGCATCAAGCAGTGGTTGGGGCCTGTTCAATCTGGTCGAACTGCCGCTGTGGGTCGAGGCGCTGCTCGCCGTGATCATTCTCGATGCCGCGATTTACCTGCAACATGTGATGTTTCACGCCGTCCCCGTGTTGTGGCGCTTGCACCGTATGCACCATGCCGATCTGGATTACGACGTCACCACCGGGGCGCGGTTCCATCCCATAGAAATCATTATCTCGATGCTGATCAAACTGGCCGTCGTCGCGGTGCTTGGCGCCTCGCCCGTAGCCGTCATCATTTTCGAGGTCTTGCTAAACGCCACGGCGATGTTCAACCACGGCAATATTCGCCTGCCCCTGGCCTTCGATGCGGTGTTGCGGTTGCTCATCGTGACCCCCGATATGCACCGGGTCCATCATTCGGTTATCGCCGCCGAGGCCAATAGTAACTTCGGCTTCAATCTGCCGTGGTGGGATCGCCTGATGGGAACCTACCGGCCCCAGCCCGAAGCCGGCCATGATGGCATGACAATCGGCATCAACAGCTTCCGTGATCCTGTTGAGCAGCGTCTCGATAAAATGCTGTTGCAACCCTTTAAGGATGGTGGCCAAGGCTACGCCATCAACGCCGCGCGGAAAGCCGCCGACCCCGCTCAGCAGAAAACCGGGAATTGACCTTGGTTAAGTAGCGGACGGAAATATTCGGCTATACCTTCGCTCATATATTTTATATAAGCTGCGACAAGTGCGCTGGCTCGTCCTTGAGCCTTCTTTTTTTAGGAGTATAATATGAAATTCGTATCCGCATTCACTCTTGCCCTGGCTCTATCGGTCAGTCTGTTTTCGGGATCGGCGCGGGCCGATGGCGACGCCGCCAAAGGCCAAAAAGTCTTCAATAAATGCAAGAGCTGCCATACCGTAGATGAAGGTGGCAAGCACAAGTCCGGCCCCAATCTGTTCGGTGTTGTCGGGCGTGCTGTCGCCGCCACGGATTTCTCCAAGTACAAGGCTCTGTCGGCGGATGATGGCGTCTGGGATGAAGATACCCTGGATAAATGGCTGGAAAACCCCAAGAAATTCAACGGTAAAAAAACTAGAATGTCGCTGAAACTAAAAAAAGAAGACGACCGCGAGAACGTCATCGCCTATATGATGACGCTGAAGTAGACTCATCTTAGCGACACTTTTAAAAAGCCTCACCCCCGCCGGGGTGGGGCTTTTTTTTAGTCCCTTGAGTCCTTGTTGAGATTCTATATTATGCAGCGGTCCTTCGCGGGCGTCATATTGTGGTCAGAAATGAGGCTTAGGTT
>CBFDEA010000299.1:0-3623 GCA_965603695.1 uncultured Rhodospirillaceae bacterium
TTACCGTAGAAAAGCAAACTCTATTGGAAGTTGGCTGGAATTTCTCTTTTTAGCCAACAGCGGTCAATTAGCAAAACCTACTGTGCGATATCTCTTGAGAGTCAAAATTGCATTCTGGTAACGAGATGGGGCATCCAAGGGTGTGCATTCCTAAGGCCGGAGAACATTAATGTCTTGAGAAATTGGTGTTTATTGCAGGCTGCATGGTGCAATCTTATGGAAGATTTACAGAGCGGGAACTGATTGGGAAGGGTGCGCGCGTGGAACCTGTATTTTTCCACCTCCTGATGCTGATGGTGGTCGCATGGACCGCCGCGATGATGCTCCGCTGGATCGGCCTTCCCATCATCATGGGCGAGCTGATAATCGGCGTAATTCTTGGGCCTGCCGTACTCGGCTGGGTTCACCCGAGCGAGATCATCAAGATACTGGCAGAAATGGGCATTTTCTTCATCATGCTGCACGCCGGCGTGAAAACGGATGCCGGCAAGTTTTTCGATGCCGCCAAGCATGCCTTTGGAGTTGCCATTGTCGGCGCGATCGTTCCGTTCTCGGCCGCTACGGCTGTCGCGCTATGGTTCGGACTGAGCGTACCGCAAGCAATCTTCATCGGCCTTACCATGACGGCAACGGCGGTAGTCATCACGGTCACGGTGCTCGAAGACCTGAAAATGATGCAAACGCAGATCGCGCGGGTGGTGATTGCGGCGTGCGTGGTCGATGATCTTCTGGCCCTGGTATTTCTGGGGCTGGTGCTGGGAATGATCAACGGCAACGGAGCCGATCCGCTGACGCTGGCGCTGACTTTGGGCAAGGCGATTGGTTTCCTCGGCGCGGTGATCGCCATCGGCCATTGGATATTTCCGAAAATGCGCGAACCGTTCCAGGACCGCCACGGCAAGGTCTTCACCTTCTTGTTGATCCTGGCGTTGAGCTTCGGATTGATCGCGCAGGCTATCGGTCTGCACATTATCGTCGGGGCCTATATGGCCGGGCTGTTCTTTTCCGAGAAGGTTGCGATTCCAGAGATATTCGACAAGGTTGAGGACCGACTGCACGGGATCGCGTATTCTTTCCTGGGGCCGATCTTCTTCATCTCGATGGGCTTTCACGTCTCCTTCGATGCGGTGACAGGGCCGGGGTTGTGGTTCGTACTCGCCCTGACGAGTGCGATGATCATTGGCCAGGTCGCCAGTGCAGGAGGCATGGCCCGGCTGTTGAAGATGTCGTGGCTGGAATCCCTGAGCGTCGGCGTCGGCATGTGCGGACGCGCCGAAATGGCTTTCGTACTGATATCTCTAGGCCTGACAATGGGCGTGTTCGACACCGACGTATTTACGGTTCTGATCTTTACGGCGTTTCTCCTGAACCTGTTTACACCAGCGGGGTTGGTCGCCTGTATCTCGGCCCTTCGACGGGGAAAAACGGACCTGAACTGAGCCGCCCATAAGATCCGCTTCGGGTCAAAAGAAGACATTCTTAGCGGGTGATCAGCTTTTGTAGTTTTTACGATTACTGTAAACTGAATTATTGCGCACGGGAGATCGGCTAGATCAATTATCGGGCAGGGTATGAAAGACAAGACTCACAAGAATTTTAATATGGAACTAGCAAATGTAGATCAGCTGCGTGCTCGTCTAAGTGAGATTGAAGAAGCCAACCGCCATTTGAAAGAACTTCAAGATAACAGCAGACGCATTCTACGCGCCATGGACGTCATCAACAGAATCATTGCCCCCGCAACGGACTTGGACGACATGCTCGACCAGGTTCTGAACGAGATCCTCAACATCTTTTCGTGCGACAGAGCCTGGTTACTATTTCCCTGTGATCCGGATGCCAAAACCTGGCATGTACCTAAGGAACGAACGCGCCCCGATTGGCCTGGTGCCCTGGCTGAAGGCGTCGAAGTTCCAATGGATGATTTTTCCAAAAGTGTTTTCGAGGAAGCTTTGGCGAACCCGGGCGTCACCCGATTCGATTCACAAACAAACCCGTTCGCAAAATTCGAAGAGATTCATACCAAGTTTCATATCCGTTCTCAGATGATCATGGCAATCTATCCCAAGATCGGTAAGCCGTGGCTGATGGGTTTGCATCATTGCGAAAAACAACAGACCTATTCTGATGACGACTGCGATCTGTTCGAAGCCCTTTGTGGACGTGTCGGTGACGGCCTTTCAAGCCTTTTGCATAACCGCAACGCTATTGAAATCGAAAAAAAACTAAATGCCGAACTTGAGGAACGGGTTAACCAACGAACAAAAGAACTGAAGGGCAGCGAGAAATATTTCAGGGATTTTGCGGAAATAGCGTCGGACTTTTTCTGGGAACAGGATGCAGAGTTCAGGTTCACAAAACTCCATTCGTTCGAGGAAAACAATTTCAGTGGTCGTGAGCAGGATGTCATAGGGCGTACCCGTTGGGAGGTTGCAGGGGAAAATCCAGAAAAGAACGAGCGTTGGCAGCATCATGTTGACGATCTTATGGCCCACCGTATTTTTCGCGACTTTCGATATATTGCGGTTGATGTCGACGGTAATGAGCATGTCTTCAGCGTTAATGGGAAACCCGTTTTTGACGAAAATAGAATTTTCATAGGCTACCGAGGCACAGTTTCCGATTTAACAGAACTCGTCGAATCCCAAAGCGCTAACGAACGCTTCCTGCTCGCCCTCAATAACCTCTCGATGGGCTTGGCTTTATGGGATGCTGAAGGAAAGCTGGTACTATGCAACGAGCGCCTCAGGAAGGTAGCGGGGGGCGCAGGCGCAGATTTGCAGCCGGGAATCACCTACCAGAAATGGCAGCAGTTACACCTCCAATACGGCATAATAACGGAAGCAACAGGACGTGAAGATGCCTGGTTAGAAGAGCGCATGGCTTACTTTCAGAATCCTGTCGGCGCGTTCGAAGTACAACGCGATGGTCGCTGGTATCTGTTTCGTCTCGAAAGACTCCCCGATGGCAGCGTAATGCATAGCGTGTTTGATATTCATGACATGAAGCTAAACGAAGAAGCGCTTCGCCAAGCCCAAAAGATGGAATCTGTCGGTCACCTGGCGGGAGGTGTTGCCCACGACTTCAACAACTTGATGGGGGTCATGATCGGCAATGCCGAAATGCTGCAAGGCCGGATCGGAGAAGATGAGAAATCACGGCGCAGCGTTGAGGCAATTATCAGGGCGGTAGATCGTGGCGCATCCCTGACCCAGCGACTTCTGGCATTTTCCCGCCGACAAACCCTGTCACCAAAATCCGTAGAGATTTGCAGCCTGATTAATGGCCTTGGGGACATGCTTCGCCGTACACTCGGTGAGACGATAGAGTTGCACTATGACCTTCAATCAATGGACAACGTGACGCTCATCGATCCGCACCAGTTCGAGAATGCCCTGATCAATCTCGCAATCAACGCCCGGGACGCCATGCCCAATGGTGGAAAACTGACAATCAAAATCGCCAATGTCACACTGGATGATGTGTATGCAGGTCAGCACGAAGAGGTGACACCGGGCGATTATGTACGGGTCACGGTGAACGACACCGGCACCGGCATGTCGCCAGAGGTGCTGAAAAATGTCTATGAGCCGTTCTTCACGACCAAGGAGGTCGGCGAAGGC
>CBFDEA010000300.1:0-3619 GCA_965603695.1 uncultured Rhodospirillaceae bacterium
TTTTGCCAGACTGGGCGAGCAGAAAGAGACCTAGTCTTTCGGCAACATATTTAACTTGTCCCGGATCATCAATAGATCGCGCCAGGTCTCGCGTTTTTGTCCTGGTGAGCTTATCAGGGAGTCCGGGTGGAACAGCGCCGTCGCCTGGACGGGGCGCGATAATCTAGGCGTCGAATATTCATACCACTTGCCGCGCAAACGACCGATGCCCGCCGATTGGGCGAGCATTAACTTGGCCGCCGGGCCGCCCAGGGTAATCAGGATTTCCGGATCGATCAGTTCCATCAGGCGTTCGACGAAGGGCAGGCAAAGGGCTTGTTCGCTCGGTGTCGGCGTGCGGTTGCCCGGTGGTCGCCAGAACACGGTGTTGGAAACGTAGACAACTTCCCTATTCAAGCCGATGGAGGCCAGCATCTTGTTGAGTAACAGGCCGCCGGGACCGACGAAGGGGACACCCTGGCGGTCCTCTTCGGCCCCCGGGCCTTCGCCGATCAGAACGATTTTGGCTTTCGGGTCGCCGTCGCCAAAAACAAGGTTGGTGGCGGTTTTTTTCAAGGCGCAGCCGTCGAAATCCTTGAGCGCCTGGTTCAGTTCCTCAAGGGTGTTGGCGCTGGCGGCGATGGCGCAGGCGTCGTGCAGCAATTTTTCGGCGCTGGCGCTGACCCGGGCGGGCTGTGAGGGAAGTGTGATAGGCGGCGGCGCAAGCGCACTTGTTTGCGGCTGCGGGCCTGGCACGGGCGGCTTCTCCACCGCTTTGATGGCGAAGTGGTTCAGCGGTTCATTGCCGATGGTTTCGTCTACCCCGGCGTCCAATTGCCAGCGCAGAACTTCTGCTGTCGAAAGGTTTTCCCTCATCAGCCAGAGACTAGATTACTTTGCCGCAATATTGAACCTTTCAATAGGGGTCGTTCCCCGGTTACATTTTGTCGCTTGGCGGGCCGTTAAGGGCTGCCATAAGAATTATAAAGGCTGAGGAGGTCTCTGAAATGGAACGCGAATCAATGGAATTTGATGTGGTTATCGTCGGCGGCGGCCCGTCCGGCCTGTCCGCGGCGATTCGCTTGCGTCAATTGGCAATCGAACATGACCGTGAGATCAGCGTCTGTGTCGTCGAGAAGGGCTCGGAAATTGGTGCCCATATTCTCTCGGGTGCGGTCATTGAACCCTGTGCGCTTGATGAGCTTGTTCCCGATTGGAAGGAAAAAGGCGCGCCCCTGAAGACACCGGTCACGGACGAAAAAATCCTTTTCTTAAGCGAAACCGGGGCGATTGCGACACCGAAGCTGTTCCTGCCGAAGTCCATGAAGAACCACGGCAACTATATCATCAGCCTTGGCAACTTCTGCCGTTGGCTGGCCGAACAGGCCGAGGCGTTGGAAGTGGAAGTCTACCCGGGCTTCGCCGCCGCCGAGATTCTTTATCACGAAGACGGCACCGTCAAAGGCATCGCCACGGGTGACATGGGCTTGAACGCCGACGGCGCGCCCGGCCCCAATCATGAGCCGGGTATGGAATTGCACGCTAAATACACCTTCTTCGCCGAAGGCTGCCGCGGCCATTTGGGTAAACAACTTAAAGAAAAATTTGCCTTGGGGGCCGACGCCGAGCCACAGACCCACGGTATCGGCATCAAGGAGTTGTGGGAAATAGACCCGGCCAAGCATACACCGGGTCTGGTCGTTCATACGGCGGGTTGGCCGCTGGATTCCCACACCTATGGCGGCTCGTTCCTGTATCACATGGAAGACAACCAGGTTGCCGTCGGTTTCGTCGTCGGCCTGGATTATAAAAATCCTTACCTGAGCCCGTTTGACGAATTCCAACGCTACAAGACACACCCGAAAATTCGTGACACCTTCGAAGGCGGCAGGCGCATATCCTACGGCGCGCGGGCCTTGAACGAAGGCGGCTTGCAGTGTCTGCCGAAGTTGACGTTCCCCGGCGGCGTCCTGCTTGGCGATGACGCGGGGACCCTCAATACACCGAAAATCAAGGGCACCCATACGGCAATGAAGTCGGGCATGCTGGCCGCCGAGGCGGCGTATGCGGCCTTGTGCGAAGAACAGCCTGCGTCTGAACTTGCCAGTTATGGGACGGCCTTCAAGGAATCGTGGGTTTACAAGGAACTGTACGCGGCGCGCAACGTGCGCCCGGCCTTCAAGTGGGGACTGATGCTGGGGTCGATCTACACCGGCATCGATCAGATGTTGCTCGGCGGCCACGCCCCCTGGACCCTGAAACACGGCCATGTGGATAATCTGACCCTGCTCAAGAAAGACCAGGCGAAACCGATTGACTATCCCAAGCCCGATGGTGTGCTGACCTTCGACAAGTTGAGCTCGGTGTATATTTCGGGGACCAATCACCGCGAAGACGAGCCTTGTCATCTGACTCTGAAAGACGCTTCTGTGCCGGTCAGCATCAATCTTGCCGACTATGATGGCCCGGAAGCGCGGTTCTGCCCGGCCGGTGTCTATGAATATGTCGAAGAGGCCGGGGCCATGCGCTTGCAGATCAATGCGCAGAATTGCGTTCATTGCAAGACCTGCGATATCAAGGATCCAACCCAGAATATCAACTGGGTGGTGCCCGAAGGCGGCGGTGGGCCGACTTATCCCAACATGTAACTGTTTGGTCGTAGCCGCAGCCTCGGTTACACTCGGGCTTTAAAAATAGATTATGAGACTTAAAATCTTGATGCGCTTGCCTAAGTTCTCCAAACCCGTCGCCACCGCTTTGTTGGCCCTTCTGCTGCCTGCGGCCTGTGCGTCGGACAACCTGGATTTGGATCACACCAAAGATATCGACGGTCCGGCCATTACAGGCGGTGCGTCGCTGTCGGGCAATTACCTGTCGGGCCGCCATGCCCAGGCCGTTCGCGATATGCCCGAGGCGGTAAAATTTCTCAATAAATCGCTCGCACTATCCCCTGGTATTCCAGACCTGGTGCACCGGACTTTCGTCTTGCTGGCCAGTGAAGGGCGAATCGTCGAGGCGCTAGCCCTGGCCGACAAGATCACTGGAAAAACTTCGGTCACCCCCATCGCTGGCCTGATGGTTGTTGTCGATGACATTCAGCAAGGCCGTCTCGATAAGGCCCAGGCGAAGATCGCCGCCCTGCCACAGGGCGGCTTGAACAATTTCATGGCACCGCTTCTGGCGGCCTGGACGTCGATTGGCCAAGGCCAAAACGCGGCCCAGGCGACGGCCCTTCTGGAACCGCTTTTGAAAGATGGCTCCAAACCGCTGTACTATCTTCACAAGGCGATGGTTCTCGATTTCAAAGGCGATCTTGGTGGTGCCGCGAAAACCTATCAGGACGAAATCAAGGAACAAGGCGGGGTCTCGCTGCGGGTGGTCCAGCTATTGGGCAACCTCTACAGCCGCATGGGCGAGGGTGCCAAGGCCGAGGCCCTGTACCGGGATTTCAGCAAAATCAATCCCAACTCGCCGGTGACCCGCCAAGCCTTGAAACAACTGAAGTCCGGCGCGGTGGTGCAACCGATTATCGGCACGGCCAAGGAAGGCGCCGCGGAAGGATTTTTCGGTATCGCGACAACGCTTTCCCAGCAAAACGCACGGGAAACGGCATTGATTTTCGCCCGTTTAGGCTTGCACC
>CBFDEA010000301.1:0-3614 GCA_965603695.1 uncultured Rhodospirillaceae bacterium
TCATTATTTGGCTCCGTTTCGTTGATTTTGAGTGAGACGTTCCTATCACGGGGATAAACAGTGTGGCATGATCTAAGTCAACTCTCTTTTGCCATAAATATGACTTTGTATGCCGAATCTATATTATTTTAATCTAATAATTAACATGGGGAAGCTAGCATAAAATCCCCCTTTTGGATACAAGCAGGCCCTCATAAATGAGTGAAACTGAGCTTTTCGATCTCCTGTCCAATGGCTACGCCATTTGTCGGGCCAGCGCCATCGATAACGGCGCGACCCTGTTCAGCCTGTTCCTGGCCGGGCTTGCCGGTGGCGGCGCGCATTGCATCGGGATGTGCGGCCCGTTTGTACTGACCCAAGTGACGGCGCGCCTTGAGCACGTTCCCGTAGCCGCAATGAGCGAATTCAGTCGGCTGACCGGTGCCGCCCTGATGCCTTATCACTTTGGCAGGATGACCACTTACGCTGGGCTTGGGGCAATCGCAGCCTTGCTTTCGGGCGGCATTACCCAAGTCACCGGTTTTAAATACCTGGCCGCCGGATTGTTGTTTTTGGCAGGATTGTTTTTCCTCGGCTACGCGACGCGAACACTGGGGCTGAGGCTTCCCGGACTGGCACCATCATCAAAACCAGGGGCGCTGGCAGGGGCGCTCGGCAATCTTGCCCGCCCCTTGTTCGGTCGACCGCTGGGTTGGCGCGGATACGTTCTCGGCCTGATTCTCGGCTTCATTCCTTGCGGCCTGTTATATGGCGCGTTGGCAGCGGCCTCATCGACGGCAGATCCTGTGGCCGGATTTCTGGCTATGGCTTTTTTCGCCTTGGGAACGGTGCCGGCCTTGCTGGTCGTGGGCTTCAGCGGCCATATCGTCGGCCAACGATGGCGCGGCGTTATGAACTGGATCGCGCCGATTCTGCTGATCGTCAACGGCGGCTTCCTAGTGATAATGGCGGGAAAAATAATCATCTCCGCCGCCGCCGAGTGAGCCTGAACACCCGTTGAACGTTGGTAGCATTGCATGATCATGCAATAGGCTATAATACCTCCTTAAGGCGACCAACGGCTTGGTGCTTGTTATCTTGAAGAAGCGAAGGACTCCTGGCGTGTCGAAACGAACCGAATTACCACAGTGGGAAGCCCTTAAGTCCCATCGCCGCGCCATGGGCGAGAAACACATGCGAGACTGGTTCGCTGCCGAGCCGGATCGCTTCGATATGTTCTCCTTTGATAGCTGTGGGCTACTACTGGATTATTCCAAGAACCGGATCACCACGACAACCCGGGACTTGTTGCTCGATTTGGCCCGCGCCGTCGATATCGAAGGCCAGCGCGAGCGCATGTTTAGCGGCGAGAAGATCAACAATATCGAGGACCGCGCCGTCCTTCATGTGGCCCTGCGCAATCGCGCCAACACCCCCATTATCGTCGATGGTGAAGATGTCATGCCTGGTGTCAATGACGTTTTGGAACGCATGGGGACGTTTGCCGACAGTGTCCGTGACGGCGTGTGGAAGGGTGCCACCGGCAAGGCCATCACCGATGTCGTCAATATCGGCATTGGCGGTTCGGACCTGGGCCCGCATCTGATCAGCGAAGCCTTGTCCGAATATGCCAGCAAGGATATCAAACTGCATTTTGTTTCCAACGTCGATGGTGCGCACATAACCGCCGCCCTTGCCAATCTGTCGTGGCAGACGACCCTGTTCGTCATCTGCTCGAAGGCCTTCACGACAGAGGAAACCATGCTCAACGCGCACAGCGCCCGCAAATGGTTTGTCGACCAGGGTGGCAACAAGGAGGACGTCGCCCGCCATTTCGCCGCCGCCACCGCAGACATCAAAGAAGCCGAAGCCTTTGGCATTCCCAGGCAAAATATATTCGAGTTCTGGGAATGGGTCGGCGGTCGTTTTTCACTGTGGTCGGCGATTGGTCTGACAATCGCCATCGCCATCGGCGCGAACGGTTTCATCCGCCTGCTGAGCGGTGCCCACGCCATGGACCGCCATTTTGTCGAGGCCCCACTGGAACGAAACATGCCGGTGATTATGGCCATGCTGCGCATCTGGTACACCAACTTCTTCGACACCAACAGCCACGCCCTGTTCCCCTTTAGCCAGAACCTGCGTTTGTTTCCCGACTACTTTCAGCAAGGCGACATGGAAAGCAACGGCAAGCGCACGGACCGCGACGGAAACCGGGTCGACTACGCCACGGCTCCCATTATCTGGGGCAAGGCAGGCACCGATTGTCAGCATTCTTTTTTCCAGCGTCTGCATCAAGGCACCGGAATCGTCCCCGCCGACTTTCTCGTCGCCAGCCATTCCGACGTCTCAGTGGAAGGTCACCACGATATCCTGCTGGCCAATTTCATAGCCCAGAGCGAGGCCCTGATGGTCGGCAAGACGGAAGATCAGGTGCGCTTTGAGTTAAGCGCCCAGGGGATGGAGCCTGACACTCTGGAGGCGCTGTTGCCGCACAAAGTTTGCCCCGGCAACCGGCCCACCAACTCCATCGTATTTTCACGCATGGACCCCGAAACGCTGGGTTCCCTTATCGCGCTATACGAACACATCGTTTTTGTTCAGGGCGTGGTCTGGAACATCAACTCCTTTGACCAATGGGGCGTCGAACTTGGCAAACAACTATCCAGCCGCATCCTGCCCGAGTTGACAGGCGAAGGTTCGCTTAAAGGCCACGACAGTTCGACCGCTGGACTGATCAATCACCTGCGCAAGTTTCGCGAAGCGCCCTAGCGCCGCCGCGCCCGTGTCGGCACGACCAGTTGTTCGATCCAGTTATGGACCTCGCACAGGCGCAGGTCGTCGTTAATGACATCCTCGTCGATGCCGAGCAGCCACGAAATATCCTTGCGCGTCGGGTCCTGGAATAGCGCCTCAAGTTGATCGACGAAGACCTGGGCATCATCGACATTCAGGAAAAATCCCTTTTCGACCAGCTTTTGTTTGCGGCAGTAACACAATCTTGCCAACTCATGCAGATCGTATTCTGGATGATATTGCAGACTCCAGAAAACCCCGCCGTTATGGGTCACGGCAACCGACTGGACACGGGTATGGCTGTTCGAAGCCAATACCACGCCGCCCGGCGGCATGTGCGTCACCTCGTCGTCATGGCTGATAAAACCATCGAACACCGAACGCTTGCCGATGTACATGGGGTGGGCCCGGCCGGCCGGCGTCAGTTCGATCTTGCGGGCGATGCCCATCTCGCGGCCTTTCGGATTGACGGCGCAAAGGCCGCCTGCGGCGACAACGGCGATCTGCGCCGCCCAACAACTGCCGAAGCTTGGCACCCCGGCATCGAACGCGGCGCGGGCGAATTCGATTTGCGGCGTTACTTTTGGATCAGGCTGATGAATCGTCAGGCTGGAACCGGTCCAGGCGATACCGTCGTACTGCTCAATAGCCGCCCCCTTGGGGATCGAAGCGTCCGGGTCGCCGGGATAAAGAATATCGACCGTGCAACCCTTCGAGCAGCGCTTCAGCATGCGCTCGTATAGCGCCCCTGCTGTAGAAGCCCCGCCCGCCGACAAGTCCTCGCGGCCTTCTTTGGAATAACCGTCGAGGACTAAAAACCGTAACGACTCACTCATAAC
>CBFDEA010000302.1:0-3583 GCA_965603695.1 uncultured Rhodospirillaceae bacterium
GGGCTTTACATCATGACTGGTTACGCCATCGTCATCGTGCAAACTTTCTTTGCCTCGAAAACAATCATTCCGCTGGCTTATGATTCGGGCGGGGTGACGACATCGACGGTCACGGTGCCGGTGCTGACCGCCCTGGGGCTTGGCCTGGCCGCCGCAGTTCCGGGTCGCAGCCCGCTGCTCGACGGCTTCGGCCTGATCGCGTTTGCCAGTGTGTTTCCTATTATATCGGTGTTGGGATATGACATAATTTCAACTTGGTTCCAGCGCCGAAAGAAATCGAAATCTCATAATGCGGAAGTGGAGGTAAAATTGTGAACCTGAAATTGATTATGGCCCTGGTAGCCGACGATAAAACCGAACCGGTTCTGGAAGCGGCGCGCGCCGCCGGGGCGACGGGGGCGACCGTCATCACCAGCGTCCGTGGCGAGGGCCTGGAACCGGTGCGAACGTTTCTCGGCCTTGAGGTTTCGGCCAAGCGCGATGTTATGATGTTCATCGTCGCCGCCCCCAAGGCCCGTGAGATACTGGAAACCATTAACCAAGCCGGCTGTTTCGATGAAGAACCGGGAAGCGGCATCGCTTTCCAGCTTAGTATTGAAGATGCCGTCGGTCTTGGCACACAAGCGGGAGCCATCCTTCAGGAAATCGAGGATTCGATATGAACGACAAAAAAATTATCAAAGTCGGCGAGATAATGACGCCGGAAGTCAAAACCATTGAAGGCACGCAAACTGTCGATAAAGCCATCGACATGATGCGCAATTCCGGGGTCAGTTCGCTGGTCGTCGAGCGCCGCGACGAAGATGACGAATATGGCATGGTCGTGGTCTCCGACATCGCCACCAAAGTGATCGGTCCGGACAAGGCACCCGAACGGGTTGGCGTTTACGAAATCATGACCAAGCCGGTGCTTTCGGTATCGGAGCACATGGACATCCGCTACGCCGTCCGCCTGTTGAGCCAGTTTGGCCTGAGCCGGGCCTTCGTCACCGACGACCACAGGAATCTGAAAGGCATCGTCACCCTGCGCGATATGGTGCTGCGTCACGGCGAATAGAAACGCTTGGGCCCGGTCGCGATAAAAGGCCGGACCCGAAGGTCCGGCAAGTTTAACAGGGAGGTGTCAGAGGCGCGCTAGGAGCGCAGGGGGAGGGGAGGGATCCTCTGACTCGATTATAGTGGCATATTTAGCATTTTATTGCAGTGACGGGCGTCACAGGGGGGCTTAGGAAGCCCGACGCCTGGTTTGCCGACGTTTCTTCCCACCGGCAGCTTCCCGGCGTCCGCGCGCCCGCTCGAGAATTGCCAGGCGGTCGTCATCGCCAGCCTCTTTCCAGCTTTTGATCTCGTCCTTCGTTCTCCAGCAGCCAATGCAAAAGCTTTTGTCAGTGTTCATTTTGCAAACGGAAATGCAGGGCGATTCAATGTCACTCAAGGAATTCTCCGGGGTTAGTAAGTACCAACGATAGAACATTGTGTTTTTGTCGGCCGATATCAACAAAATATTTCATTGGCGCACTTTCCCGCATGAACCGTGTTTGGCTTCGACCAGGGCGCAACCGGAAAGCATTGTTAAAAATGGAGAAAAAGCACACCCACTTATTCAACTTGCGCGATTGCAAGTCTCATGGTCTTTTTCTCTATCCACTGTTTTGCAGATTCTGGAAAGGATTAATACCATGTCTCATATTAACCCTATTGCCATTGACAAATCAGAACTGGGTTCGAGACTTTTTGAACTCACCAGTTATGCGGAAAACAACGGTGCTCGCCTCGAATTCCTGACAGATTTTGATGATTACAGGAACTTCGTCGAAGAATATTCCCATGCCGGTGCAGTAACGGCGATTGTTGATAATAGAGTTTCAAAAATTGGCCCGGAGAATGGCTTTTGGGTCAAGGCTACCGACAGCAACGGCAAGGTTATCCATACCCAGGCGGTCCGCTATGACTATTTAGCCGATACCACGTTATCGCAGCACTGGCTAACGGACCCGGCTATGTATGCGCCATCCTGGTTGGATATCGATATTAAGAAATGTGACTTTGACACGGCGCCTATAACGCATGAAATCACAGGAGCCGTTTGCTACCACGCCGATTTTTGGCTTGATGAGGAATACAGGAACCTGGAACTCGCGTCCTTGCTATCCAATTTTGCATTATTGCTGGCGCTAACCAGATTTGCCCCCGATTACATGTACGGTTTTATCGTGCCCGGTTTGGTAAGAAAAGGTTGGGCAGTAAGGGCAGGGTATCTTCATGTTCATCCTTGGGCACCCCGCTGGCGCATTCGTGAAGATGCTTCTCTCCATGATGAATATATCGTTTGGGTGACTGGCCAGGAACTTGCGAGTTTATGGACCTCCGGCAAGCGGGATGCTAATTTCCTGTGTTAAATTGCAAATAACATCGATACCGGTCAGCCCACCGACCATTCTGTAGGGCGTTATTAGTCGCTCATAACTTACCCATAACGGTTCTGTATCATTTTGCTCAACGAGTGTCCTGATATGTTGAAATCGGGGTTCGCCTGTTTTCAGAGAGGACTTCATGTCCCTTGATACGATGGAAGCATATTCAGGGGTTTCAGGCTCCGATGGCACCCCTGTGTCTTCACCGATTATTTCATTTGCCCAGCCACGACCATAGATTTTTGAAGATGTCGCTTCGTCGCCAACCCATGAAAAAATGAGGGAATCCTCATGTTGGTTGTGGTGATAAATTGAAGTGTAGGGCAAATATTTTGAAAGTTTGTCCTGGGGAATAATATTAAACCGGCCCGCTGCCCGTTTCCATAAATCTTAACCATGCCTGATATTTTTAGAGGCATTTACGATGTCTGAGAGGCCTCGGTTATTAATTAGCGTCGGGTGGAGTATCGCGATGTTCCGGTTGTTTTGAATTTGTATGATGCGATCAATCGCGTCCTGGCGGCGTTTGTAATTTTCGCTGACCCATCCGAAGTAGAAGAAATTCAGCTTACAGGAAATACCGGCCCGACATAGAGACAGGCGATCAAGCACCGAGGCCAGGGATTCGTCCTCTACTTTAGAGGCATCCCACATAATATCCATGTGGCTGGCCGAGAGGTTCAGTTTAACCTGGCCCAAGTGGCGCAAAAATATATTGTCGAGGGAACTGTCGATAGCGGTCGCCGGATGTGCGTTGCCGCGATCATCAACCCACCATGTTCCTAATCCGAAGGGCAGGGTTCTGTCGTTAATATCTGTATTGTTGCTTCTCACCGCTTGGCCCCCCCCGCGCGTGCGCCCCCTGTAAAAATGCCTGATTTTACAGGAGCGTCTAAACTTAGGAGTGATATTCGGTCAGAACATACTCTTTTGCCAGTAGTTTTTAACAATTATAAAAATACGGAATATTTTTAATGCGCCAAAAAACAATCAAGGCCCTAGCAGTTTCCCGCTAAGGCCTTGATATAAATGGCTCCGGCTGCAGGACTCGAACCTGCGACATATGGATTAACAGTCCACCGTTCTACCAACTGAACTAAGCCGGATCAGAGCTTGGAGGCGCGGACCGGAATCGAACCGGTGTACACGGCTTTGCAGGCCGCTGCGTA
>CBFDEA010000303.1:0-3576 GCA_965603695.1 uncultured Rhodospirillaceae bacterium
ACACCTGGCAGGGTTCCTACACCTCGCTTGCGACCAAAGGCGAGGATATGGTCGATGCCATGAACGCGCTTGGCGTCGATGTCATGACCGCCCACTGGGAATTCACCTACGGCGCGGAGCGCGTCCAGGAATTGATCGAAAAATTGAACTTCCCGTTCCTCGCCGGTAACGTCCGCGATACGGAATTCGACGAGCCAATCTTCGAGAGCACAAAATTCTTCGAGCGCGGCGGTGTCAACATCGCCATCATCGGCCAGGCCTTCCCCTATACCCCCATCGCCAACCCTCGCTACATGATCCCCGAGTGGTCTTTCGGCATTCAGGAAGACATCGTGCGCGGCCATGTTGAGGCCGCCCGTGCCGGCGGTGCCGATCTGGTCGTCCTGGCCAGCCATAACGGCTTCGATGTCGACCGCAAGCTGGCCTCACGGGTTGACGGTATCGACGTTATCATGACCGGCCACACCCATGACGCCATTCCCGGCGTTATCAAGGTCAACGACACCCTGCTGATCGCCACCGGCTCGCACGGCAAGTTCCTCGGCAGGCTCGATCTCGATGTCCAGAACAAGAAGATCAAGAACTACAGCTACAAGCTGATGCCGATTTTCTCCGACGTTATCGCCCCGGACCCGGAAATCGACGCCGTGGTCAAGGCGATCCGCGCCCCGCACGCCAAGGTCATCAACGAAGTTCTCGGCAAGACCGAAAGCACGCTCTACCGGCGCGGCAATTTTAACGGCACCTTCGATGACCTGATCTGTCAGGCGATTATCGAAGAGCGCGACACCGAAATCGCCCTGTCGCCGGGCTTCCGCTGGGGCCGTTCGCTGCCGCCGGGATCGGAGATCACCGGCGACGACCTGTTCAGTCAGACGGCGATTACCTATCCGGCCTGTTACCGCAACGAGATGAGCGGCCAATTGCTCAAAGACATTCTCGAAGACGTCGCCGACAACCTGTTCAATGCGGACCCCTACTATCAGCAAGGCGGCGATATGGTCCGGGTCGGCGGCATGGGTTATTCAATCGACGTGAAAAAGCCGATCGGCGAGCGCATCACCGACATGACGCTGCTCAAATCCGGCCAACCCATCGTCGTCGGCGGTTGGGCCTCGGTCAATGAAGAGACCAAGGGCCCGGCCATTTACGATGTGGTTGCCGATTACTTAAGAAAAAAGAAAACCGTCAACGTGCCGGAAAACAACAGCATCAAAATCAGCGGCATTTAAGCGCCGCACACGGTTTTGTTATTTGATCGACTGATAGACTAAAGGCAAACTCCTTCCATGGATCCTTTTCAGATATCGTACGTTGGGGCCTTGAGCGCCGGTCTCCTGAGTTTCTTCTCGCCCTGCGTCCTGCCGCTTATTCCGGCCTATTTGTGCTTTTTGGGCGGTGCCTCACTTGACGAGCTGACCGCCGAGGGCGGTGTCGATAAAGAGGTCTCCAAAAGGGTTTTTATCTCGGCCCTGTTTTTCGTCTTCGGCTTCGCCACCGTGTTCATCCTGATGGGTGCCTCGGCGACGGCCCTAAGCCGGGTCGTCATTCA
The DNA here is from genome assembly GCA_965603695.1 of uncultured Rhodospirillaceae bacterium. Taxonomy (GTDB): domain Bacteria; phylum Pseudomonadota; class Alphaproteobacteria; order Rhodospirillales; family JABHCV01; genus JACNJU01. The sequence goes on from CBFDEA010000303.1 coordinate 1,553, forward strand.
GAACATCGACACCCTAAGCTATATCGCCGGGGTCGTGATCGTCCTGTTCGGCTTCCATTACATGGGGCTTTTCCGGATCGGTTTTCTTAACTTCGAGAAACGCTTCCACCTGGAGAACAAGCCCTCGGGCGTCGCCGGTTCCTACCTTTTGGGGCTGGCTTTCGCGTTCGGCTGGACGCCCTGCGTCGGGCCGATCCTGGCGACCATCCTGATGGTCGCGGCGGGCAATGACTCTATCCTCTATGGAACCTCGCTGCTGGCCACCTACGCCACCGGCATCGGCGTTCCCTTCCTGATCGCTGCCTTAGCGGTCAAACCGTTCATGGGCTTCATGGCACGCTTCCGCAAGCACCTGCACAAGGTCGAAATGGCCATCGGCATCCTGCTGGTGATCACCGGCGTCGCCATCTTCACAGGCTCCCTCGCCGACGCATCGCAATGGCTACTGGAAACCTTCCCGGCATTTTCCAGCGTCGGTTAGAAGCCACGGCGTTTGGTTACCTTGCTGGTGGACCTTGTAGGATTTTCCCGCTTTAATAAGTACACTAAGCTAATCGCTGTGGAGTATCTGTTGATGTTTATCCGGGCCTTGTTTCTTTTCCTCGCATTCGCTTTCGCTGTCACTGCCGTGCCTGTTTTTGCCGGTGGAAATGACACGAATTCAGGACTAAACTTCGATGGGTCATTTCGTCTGATGACGCGCGATGACAGTACCAGTACCAGCAAGTGTATTGGCAATCCGATTTCGCCAGTCTGTGCCTTTGAGACATATATGGCCTGTCAATTACGGGATAATGAAGAATTGTGCGAAATTTCTTTAGGAAAGAAGGCCGGGCCGCCGGAGCCCTATAATGTCGATAAAAATAAAGTCGCAGTCTATGGATACCGGATTATGGCAATACGGCAATACACCCCCGGACATATCCCCCACCCGTCACGAAGCAGTTTAGGTATCCAACCATGGGACATTGGCATCAAGTTGGAAAAAACCAGTTGTTATGGCGGAGAGTGTATGGAGATTCACCCCTCTGATGAGATAAGTTTTCTGCTCCGCAAAGAGGGAAATTTGTGGTTCGTCGTTTTTGACGCCGGATATCGAAGGGATTTCACTGACCTTTGTCACGTCGGTTATTACGATTGCAAAATTGGCCAATAAAGTGAGAGAGGGCGGATTGTTTAGGCCGCCCTCTCCCTGTTCATTTCTTCATAGGCACGCACTCAAGGTCGGAAATTATCAATACGGGGACGCCAACCAACAGAGTCTGTCTTTTCCTTGACCATTTTCAAACGGACATCTGCTAAGGCATTCAGTAAGGCACGCCTTGTTTGGGGATTGGCAGAAAGTTCCTTGTAAGCCTTGAATGTTTTCGGCCCCATTTGCCCCAATTCTTCGACCGTGTTTGGTGTTACTTTATTGATCGCTTTTTGGATAGCCTCAGCCCCACCGCTTCGACCATGTGCAAACAAGGTGTCGGCAAAGGCGGAAGATGCCTTTGCATCACCGATTTTTTGAAGGTTGCCGCTTCCCGGTACAGTCCTGTCAACGGTGCGTAAGGTATCGTCGAAAAAATGACGGTAAACTTTGGCCCGTTGATCGATGGAAAGTTTATCGGGGATGGTTCCGGGCTTAACATCGGGCAATGCGCCATCTTTAATGGCCCGGTCGAGTGTCTCCTGATTGATGTCACTCGCTGCAGTGCCAACCGGGTCTTTGTCGAGACCACCTTCGGCTGCGAAGATTTCTTTATAGGCACGTCGCTCGGCGTCGGAGCCACCTTGCAACTTGCCAACAGAACTCGACCAGTCCTTCCAGTTTGTTCCCTGTAGTCCCTTGGCCTGTTTTCGATAGGCTGGGATTGGCAGAGTGTCGGGGTTCTCCGTTTGCTGTGCCGGAGCCGTTGGCTTGGCTGCGGCACCAGACAGGTCATCTTTGCCGCCATCTCCGGTCAGCAAGCTTCTTCTGTTGGAACTTGCAGGCTTGGCCTCGGCGGGTTGATTGAAGTAAGTCGCAAGTTTGACCTTAG
>CBFDEA010000304.1:0-3565 GCA_965603695.1 uncultured Rhodospirillaceae bacterium
GCTGGGCCTCTGGAAGCCAAGACTCAAATGGTGAGAGGAGCCAGATTTTGCGAGGGCTAAGTCTTCTACAAGCCCGCGACTGCGGGCCGCCGCCACTGCGGCGAGCCAAGGGTCACAGACCCGCCCGGCGCTTGAGGGGCCTGAACACTAAACTTTATAACTCTTCCCCACGCATCAGTCTTGGTAACTCTCCAGCCAGCCCCATGGCGTGCTGCATGAATACTTTTTTTAGCGGCGGCAGCCTGTTGACGGCCGCAAGGCCCAGATCGCGGGCCAGACGGACCGGGGCGACATCGTTTGAGAACAATTTGTTCAGCATGTCGGTCATCGCCAGCATCAGGGTGTTGTCGAAACGCCGCCAACGCTCATAAGTCTCGAGGACCGTGCCATCGCCGGGATCGAGGCCCAGACGCCTAGCGTCGGTCAGGACTTCGGCCAGCACCGCCACGTCGCGCAGTCCCATATTCAGGCCCTGACCGGCAATCGGGTGCATGCCGTGCGCCGCGTCACCGGCCAGCGCCAGGCGGTGATCTGTGGCGCGTTCGGCATATTGCAGGGAAAGCGGATAGGCCCAGCGCGGCCCGACGACTTCCAGTTCCCCCAAAAAGTCGCCGAACCGGTTTCTCAGTTCGCCCAGGAAGGCGTTGTCATCCAGGGCCATCAATCCGGCCACCAATTCATCGCGTTCGGTCCAGACGATCGATGAGCGATTGCCTGTTAGTGGCAAAATGGCGAACGGCCCGGCGGCCAGGAAGCGTTCATGGGCGACGTTATCGTGCGGTTTCTCGTGGGCGACGGTGCAGACGATGCCGGTTTGCTTATAAGGCCACTGGGTGATCTTGATCCCGGCCTGCTCGCGGGTCGGCGAACGACGGCCTTCGGCACCGACAATCAGACGGGCGCTCAGCGTGCGGCCACCTGAAAGGCTCGCCCGCACGTCTCCGGGGCCGCGCTCAACCGAGGTGATGTGCGCCGGGGCCAGCAAAGTCAGGTTGTCGAAATCCTTGAAGCGCCGCGCCAGGGCCGCGCGGATTGTCCGATTTTCGACCATGTAACCGAAGGCCTCGGCACCGACGTCACGGCGGTCGTAATGGAGGAAAAACAGGGAGTCGCCATCGCTGACGCGGATTTCCTGGATCGCCGCACTGCTCGCCGCCATCCCCGTCCACAGGCCAAGGCCATCCAGCACCCGCTGCGAGGACAGCGCAATCGCCGAGGCGCGACCATCAAAAGCGGCGTCGAGGCCGTCTGCCGGGTCTTGCGTGTCGACGACAATCACCGACAAACCGCCCATGGCAAGACCGCACGCCAAGGTGCCACCGACCAACCCGCCGCCGACAATCAGGACGTCCGCTTGCAGTTCTTTATTAAGACCAGAGTTAGGGCCAGGGCCGCTTTGCGCCATTTTACTCATCCATACCGTGAAGGGGCTTCGATAAATTGCTTATATATTAGGCATTACTAAGACATGCCTAATATATAAGCAATATTTCCTACCGCCCTGTTCATGTTCTTGCTTGATTATAGCTCTTAACGATTTGTTTTTAAACAATATTCTGCTTTTTTTAAGATTCTGGCACGGACCTTGTAATAGGAAGACCTGAAACCACTGTGCGGGGCTTTGCCTCGCCGGACAAGCAATCTTCAACAAGGTCCGCCACCCGAGGCGCGCCGCTCAACAAAGGGATCAAGCATTATGAAGCTGATCATGGCAGTTATCAAACCCTTCAAACTCGACGAAGTCCGCGAGGCCCTGTCCAATCTTGGCGTCGAAGGCATGACCGTTAGCGAGGTCAAAGGCTTCGGCCGGCAAAAGGGCCATGCCGAAATTTATCGTGGGGCCGAATACACCGTTCATTTTCTGCCCAAGGTGAAGCTCGAAATCGCCGCCAATGACGAGATGGTCGAAGGCATCGTCGAGGCCATCAAGGCAACTGCCGAAACCGGCAAGATCGGTGACGGTAAAATTTTCGTCTACGACATTTCCTCGGCGATCCGCATCCGCACTGGCGAAACAGACAAAGAAGCCCTCTAGGCTAAGGAGAAATTTGATGCTTAAATTTTCAAACAAAATGCGCCTTGCCGCGCTTAGCGGTATCGGCGCACTCGGGTTTTCGATAATTGCGGGTGAAACCGCACAGGCCGGAGAGCTGACGGAAACCCAATATATTCTGAACTCTTTCTCGTTTCTGGTTCACGGCTTCCTGGTCATGTTCATGGCCGCCGGTTTCGCCATGCTCGAATCCGGTCTGGTGCGGGCCAAGAACACCGCCACCATCTGCCTTAAAAATATCGCCCTGTATTCAATCGCCGGGCTGATGTTCTACGTCGTCGGTTACAACCTGATGTATGCCGGCGTCGATGGCGGTTACATCGGCAGCTTCGCCATGTGGGCCGGTGACAACACCGACGCCCTGGCTGGCAACTTCGATGGCGGTTACGCCGCCGAGTCCGACTGGTTCTTCCAGATGGTCTTCGTCGCCACCGCCGCCTCGATCGTTTCGGGCACCCTGGCGGAGCGTATCAAATTATGGCCGTTCCTGCTTTTCGTCGTCATCCTGACCGCCTTTATTTACCCGATCCAGGGTGCCTGGCAGTGGGGCGGCGGCTGGCTTGCCGAAGCCGGTTTCTCCGACTTTGCCGGCTCAACCCTGGTTCACTCCGTCGGCGGCTGGGCGGCCCTGACCGGTGCCATTATCCTCGGTGCCCGCAGAGGCAAGTATCAGCCCGGTGGCGGCATTCACCCGCTGCCCGGCGCAAACCTGCCGCTGGCGACCCTTGGCACCTTCATCCTGTGGCTCGGCTGGTTCGGCTTTAACGGTGGTTCGCAATTGGCCCTGGCCACCGCCGCCGACGTTATCGCCATCGCGACCATCTACATCAACACCAACATCTCTGCCGTCGGCGGTGTGCTGGCGGCGATGGTCCTGACCCAGCTGATCTACAAGAAAGTCGATCTATCGATGGCCTTGAACGGCGCCATTGCCGGTCTGGTTTCGATCACCGCCGGTCCGGACAGCCCAAACATGGGGCAAGCCCTGATGATTGGTGCCGTCGGTGGTGCCATCGTCGTCTTCCTGGTGCCGCTGCTCGATAAGTTCAAGATCGACGACGTGGTCGGTGCCATTCCAGCCCACCTTGGTGCCGGTATCTGGGGCACCCTGGCGGTGCCGCTGACCAATGCCGACGTCACCTTCACGGCCCAGGCGACCGGCGTCGTCGCCATCGGCGGTTTCGTCATCGTCACCTCGACCATCGCCTGGCTGGTGCTTAAATACACCGTCGGCATCCGGGTCAGTGAAGAAGACGAAATGCTCGGCCTCGACCAAGCCGAACTCGGCATGGAGGCTTATCCGGAATTTGGCAGGGGTTCACAATCGTTATAATTCTCCCCTTACCCTGTTAAATATCAAGGCCCGTAAGACATCCGTCTTACGGGCCTTGTTTTGCCTGTTTTTTACGCATGCCCCTCGCTGTTGCACCAAATTTCAGCAGCCGCCTCTGTTTCGTTCAAGCAACGAAATCCAGGCAATCTCACTTTCTTTCTATCTTTCAATGACTTCGA
>CBFDEA010000305.1:0-3542 GCA_965603695.1 uncultured Rhodospirillaceae bacterium
CGGCTTCGCGCAGGTTATCGCGCTGGACGCCGCAAATGGCAAAGAATTATGGCGTAAACCCTTGCCCGGCCCCATGCACACGGCACCGACGGTGCGTGGCGGGCGGGTCTTTGTGATGACTGTCGACAGCCGCCTGTTCGCACTGAACGGGGCAACCGGTGAGGAATTGTGGAATTACACCGGCATCGCCGAAATCGCCAGTCTTCTGGGTGGGGCCAGCCCCGCCGTCGATGGCGGCGTCGTCGTCGCCCCCTTCTCCTCTGGCGATCTGGTTGCCCTGAAGGTAGAAAACGGCCGCGTGTTGTGGACTCAATCCCTTACCACCACCCGGCGCACGGACGTTGTTTCGGCCCTGGCACATATTCGTGGACGGCCGATCATCGACCGCGGACGCGTCTTCGCCATTTCCCACGGCGGCTTGATGATCGCCATCGATCTGCGCAGTGGTAGGCGCATCTGGGACAAGGAAATCGGCGGTTTGTCGAGCCCCTGGGTCGCCGGTGATTATATCTTTTTGTTGACCAATGACGCTGAAATCACCGCCATTTCGCGCGATAGCGGCGCCATTCACTGGGTCCAGACCCTGCCCCAATTCGAAGACCCTGAAACCAGAGACTTCCCAATCGTCTGGAACGGCCCGATTTTGGCCAGCGACCGGCTCATCATCGCCAGTTCTGTCGGCGAGGTTTACGCAGTGTCTCCCTATAGCGGGCGGATCATGGGCAAGATTGACATGCCGTCGGGAATTTCCGTACCGCCGATCATTGCCGGGGGCCGTGTTTTCTTCCTTGCCGATGACGCTTCCCTTGTGGCCTATCAATAAGTTTCTTTAACACCCGAAACGAAACAGAATCATGAGCTTTACCATTGCCATTGTCGGCCGACCCAATGTCGGAAAATCGACCCTTTTCAACCGTCTGGTTGGCAAGCGTCTGGCTATTGTCGATGACACGCCGGGGGTCACCCGCGACCGCCGCCAGGCCGAGGGCAGAATTTCCGATTTGAAGTTTTCCATTATCGATACCGCCGGACTGGAAGACGCCATGGACGACTCGCTGCAAGGCCGCATGCGCAACCATACGACCCGCGCCCTGGATGACGCCGACGTCGCCTTGATGCTGATCGACGCCCGCGCCGGGGTCACCCCGCTGGACAGCTACTTCGGCAGATGGATACGCCAACAAGGCGTGCCGTTGATTTTGATCGCCAACAAATGCGAAGGCAAGGCCGGCATGCCCGGGTTGGCCGAGGCCCATGGCCTGGGCCTGGGTGAGCCGCTGGCGTTCTCTGCCGAGCACGGTGAAGGCCTGAGCGAGCTCTACGACGCCCTTCTCCCCTACGCCGGAGACCGCAGCGACGAAGACCTGGAAGAAAACTACGATTTCGGTGACGCCGATGGCGATGATGGAACCCGCCCGATCAACCTTGCTATCGTCGGCCGTCCCAACGTCGGCAAATCGACACTGGTCAACAAACTGCTCGGCGAGGAGCGCATGCTGACCGGGCCGGAAGCCGGCATAACGCGCGATGCCATTACCACCAAATGGGAATTTCAGGGCCGCGAAATCAAGCTCGTCGATACCGCCGGTTTGCGCAGGAAGGCAAAGGTCACCGAAAAGGTCGAGAGCCTGTCGACCAGCGATTCCATTCGCACCATTAAATTCGCCCAGGTCGTCGTGCTGGTTCTCGACTCAAGCGACATGATGGAAAAGCAGGACCTGACCATTGCCCGGCGGGTCATCGACGAAGGCCGGGTTCTGGTCATCGCCGTCAACAAATGGGATCTGGTCAAGGACAGCAAAAAGACATTGGCCAAACTGACCGACCGCTTGCAGACATCGTTCCCGCAAGCCCGCGGCATTCCGATCATCACCATGTCGGCGAAAACCGGGCGCGGCTTAGACGGTCTGCTTCCCGCCGTCCTCAATATCTACGAACTGTGGAACAAACGCATCCCGACCGGCGCGTTGAACCGTTGGTTCGAAAGTATCCTGGCCCATCATCCGCCACCGCTTTCCAGCGGCAGGCGCATCAAATTACGCTACATCACCCAGGCCAAAACCCGGCCGCCGACCTTCGTCGTTTTCGCCAGCAGGCCCGAAGGCCTGCCTGAGTCATACAACCGCTACCTGATCAACGCCCTGCGCGACGACTTCGAACTGCCCGGCATCCCTATTCGCCTGCACACGAAAAAGGGCAAGAACCCGTATGCGGATTAGGCTTGGGCTTAGGCCAATTCGTAGCTGGGCCTACCTTCTTCGTCATTCCCGCGCAGACGGGAATCCTGTTCTTTCAATGGCTTAGATAAAATCACCCCCCGCACACATAAAAAAATATTAAGGAACGAAGCCATTCCACGATGCGGGACAAGGCTTCCAAAAAGACAGATTCCCAAGCCGGAAGCCACCTGTTTTTCCTTATTTACGATGACAAAGAGCAAGCAGGAATATATTCTATTTTGGGGATAAAGTCAACATTGAGCCGCCCACAAATCTCCTTGACGAAAATAGAGCCCAATCGACCCTCGGCATCAGGATGCGTCATCAGCAATCATCATGGATTTTGTTTTAAAGATGTTCCGGCATTTCCAGAACTTATTCTTCTAGCTGCCTTTGCTCTGCTTTTGACCCGAAGCGGAATTCAATCTTTGTCATTCCAGTAAAATTGACCGTGATCAATGAGAGCCTCCCCCTATGGGTGGCTTGTTATCTTTATTAGTTCTGAATACAGTTGCGTCTCAAAATAAAATCATTAATAAGGGATTACAAAGTTCCAGGCAGGAATCTTGAGGAGCAGTGTCCTTGTTGAATTTGTTGAACATCGTGCGCCCCAGGCGCATTACCCGGCCGAGGCGTCGTTTTGCGCCGTGGTTGGCGATGTTCGCCCTGCTGACGCAGGTACTGATGCCGTTTGGCCAGGCGCTGGCGCTCGACCTCTCTCAAGACATCGAATATCAACTTATCTGTACCATCGATGGCATTAAGCAGATTCCTGTCAATGAAAGTGATGCACCGCTGCCGCTGGAAGATATCGGCCGCCAGTGTCCTTTCTGTTCCATTTCCGGCACCCCGGTGTCATTGCAGCTCAACGCCACCACCGTAGTCATTCCCAGTGATATTACCGATGATGTGTCTTATGGCCGCGATGAACCTTCTCGCGACGCCACCATCTGGCGTGGTTCTTCCTCTCCCTCGCGCGCTCCGCCCCTCGACGTTTAATTCCTGATTTCGGATGAAGTTTTCGCCGCCCCTTCGATGCAAAGGGGCGGGAGCCTGTTTCGTCCACTCCCTAAAAAATCAATAAACGTTAAAAGAGGATGCGCCCAATGTGGGCGTGCAGAAAAAATGATTGTAAAAAAGTTTATCTCTGGCAAATCAGGCGGGGTTTTCCTGGCCGTATTGCTTTCCCCCACCGCTTTCGCCCTGACCGCTCAGGCTCAGGATACTAAAGTTCTTGAGGGTATTATCGTCGAGGGCCAAAGCCTGCCCTTCATTAGTACAACTGAACTGGACAGGACGGATATATCGCCGGCCTCGGATGTT
>CBFDEA010000306.1:0-3526 GCA_965603695.1 uncultured Rhodospirillaceae bacterium
AAGCCGTTTACGGGGCGATCCTGCCGGGTCTTGGGCTCGGCGTTGCCTTGAAGATCGACGATGGCGCAACGCGGGCGGCAGAGGTCGCCATGGCCGCCGTTCTGGACGCTCTGGATATCTTTGATGCCGCGACGCGCGGCGCTCTTGGAAAACTTATCGAGCCTGAAATCAAAAACGCCATGGGCGAGCCGGTCGGGGGCGTCCGGGCCGCCGCGTCGTTTGGGTGTCGGGAAATATGAGCGCGCAAGAAAATACCGTAAGCGCGGTCGATGTGACCGAGGCTGACAGTATCAGGATGTTGTTTAATTTCAGCCGCTGGGGCAAGTACCGGCTGATCGGCATATCCTTGTTCCTGACCTTCTTCCTGAGCGATCATGTCGCAGGCGGGCTGCTGGTTGGCTTCGTCGGCCTTAATGTTTGCGTCGTCATAGGCCGTGGAATATTGCTCGACCAGTTTCATGACGCCAATCCACCGGACGAGGACATGCTTAGGTGGGGTATGCTGTTCTCGGCGACCTCGCTTGTCAGCGGCTTGTTGTGGGGCAGCGTCGGGATTGTCCTGTTCCTGCAGGGGGCCAATAATTACGAAATGATTGTGGCCATCGCTATCTTTGGATTAAGCGCCATGGCGCTGGCCCCCAATGCCGCCTTCCTTCCGTCATTCTTCGCTTTTGTGGCCCCCGCCATGTCGGGGATCACCATCAGTTTCGTGATGGCAGGCGACAAGGAACATTTTGCCGCCGCCGGAATGAGCATTATTTTCTTTTTGTTGATTGCGGCCTTCGCCCGTTCGCTTAATCGTCAGCAAAGACAATCAATAGCCCTGCGCTACGAAAATCTGGAACTGATTGACCGCTTGCAGGGGGCCAGTCATGAACTGGAAAAAAGGGTCGAAGAACGGACCGCAGAATTATCCGACCTGAATGATTCACTGGTAATCACGGTGTCCGAACAGGTGCGCACGGAATTTGAATTGCGCAACGCCAAAGAGCAGGCGGAAGTCGCCGACCGTGCGAAGTCGGAATTTCTGGCCAATATGAGCCACGAATTGCGGACCCCGTTGAACGCCATCATCGGATTTTCAGAAGCCATGCGTACCGAAGTCTTCGGACCGCTGGGATCGGATAAATACCGGGATTACATTAAAGATGTTCATGAAAGCGGCATTCATCTGCTGGAACTGATAACCGGCATTCTCGATCTTTCCAGGGTCGAGGCTGGTAAAATGGACATGCAAGAAGAAACCTTCGATCCCCAGCAAATACTCAATAATAGTATGCGCCTGTATGGCGAACGGGCCGAGGCAGAGGGCATTTCCATTATCAACAATACCCTGGAGGACGGCCCGTGGCTGTCGGCCAATATTCGTGCCTTCAAACAAATTCTGGCCAACCTGATTTCAAACGCTTTGAAGTTTACCGACAGTGGTGGATCGATCACCCTTGGCCTGTGCCTGGAAGACGATGGCAGGCTTTGCCTTTGCGTTGAAGATACCGGGATCGGTATTGACAAGAAGGAGGTTGACCGGGTCATGGAGCGCTTCTCGCAGGTCAACCCTAACGTCGATGGCGGTCATACCGGTACCGGACTTGGCCTGCCCATCGTCACCGCCCTGATCGAAGTACAAGGCGGCACGTTCGCGCTGGAGAGTGAACTGGGAAAAGGCACGACGGCAAAAGTTTTCTTCCCGCCCGAAAGCCTTCGCCCGGCAATTCAGGCCTAATCTTCCTCGCGGGGGTGCACGTCCAATGGTGGCCTGGATTGGAATTTAGCGGCCTGGGCGCGGAATTTTGGCGCGCCGAAAACGGGTTCCGCCAGGGCTTCGGCAGGGCCTCCCGGCCTTTCGGGGCGGCGTTGAAAGCGGCCCAGACTCTGGACCCGGTCGTACATGACAATCGCCGCCGCAATCGAAACATTGACGCAGAACTGCATGGGAATCTTGATGACAAATTCGCAGCGCTCCGTCATCTCCGGGGACAAGGACGAACGTTCCGGGCCTAGCACATAAGCGGCCCGCGCCGGATGATGAAAGCTTGGCAGTTCGATTGAGTCCGGGGTCAACTCAACCCCAACCAATGCGCATTTCTGCGGCAACACCATGGCGTCGATATCGGGAAATTCATAAAACGGCGTGTGGCCCAGGGCGCTCGATGTATCGGCCCGCCCGCCCTCGCCTGCCGAATAAGAGGCATCGACGGTAAACACGAAGCCCGCACCGAAGGCGTGGGCGGTACGAAAAATCGAACCGACGTTCATAGCTTTAGAGATACCCTCGACACCGATGCCGAAATAACCGCGCATGCGAATTCCTATCTAAATTTAAGCCCTGGCGCGCTGCACAGGTTGTTCCGAAATAGGGATGTGCAGCAAAGCCGCGACAAGACCTAGAACAACAGAGCCGTACCAGATGCCGTCGTAAGAGCCAGTCGTATCATACAGATAGCCGCCCATCCAGACACCGATAAAACTACCGAGTTGATGGCTCAGGAAGACCAGGCCGAACAGCGTCGACATATACTTGGCGCCGAAAATTTGCGCCACCAGCCCACTGGTTAGCGGCACCGTTCCCAGCCACAGGAGTCCCATGGAAGCCGAAAACAGATAAACAGACACTTCGCTGATCGGAAAAATCAGAAACAGCATGACGAATACGGAGCGGAAAAAATAAAGCAGGCTGAGCAGGAAACGCTTTGGGAACTTGGCCCCAAGGACGCCGAATGTATAGGTGCCGATGATGTTGAAAAAGCCGATCAGGGCCAGGGCAATGGCACCGGTTGACGCCGTCATGCCGGCGTCCTGCAGGTAAGCCGGAAGATGAATGGTCATGAAGGCGACCTGAAAACCGCAAACGAAAAAACCCAGGGTCAGGTAACGGTAGCTGTGATTGCTGCAGGCCTCGGTGATCGCCTCGAGCATGCTTTGTTCGGCCGCGGCAATGCCGCCAACCATATCGCCTGCACTGTCGCTTGATTTGCTCTGCAACGCCGCCGCTGAAATCATGATGGCACAAGCGACCACGGCCAGGATCATCAAGGCCCCGGACCAGCCTTGGCTTTCGATAACCTGCTGGCCGATGGGGGCCATAACAAATTGACCGAATGACCCGCCAGCGCTGGCAAGGCCGAAGGCGACGGACTGTTTCTCCGGCGGAACCATCCGCCCAAGGGCCCCCAGGACGACGGAGAAACTGGCCGCCGCCATGCCAAAGCCGACCATCCAGCCGGCCCCGATATTCAGTCCAAGCGGGGTTTCGACACCGGCCATGACAACAAGACCGGCGGCGTAGACCAAGGCACCGGTGACAAGCACGCGGCCACTGCCGTAGCGGTCGGCGACCATACCGCAGAGCGGTTGGAACAAGCCCCACATCAACTGCTGAATGGCCATGGCGAAACCGAAAGATTCGCGCCCGAAGCCAAGCTCCATGGTCATCGGTCCCTGGAACAGCCCGAAGGTCGAACGAATGCCCATGCTCAGGCTGATAACCAGGGCGGCGGCGATAATCAGGACGGTGGGGTTGCGCATA
>CBFDEA010000307.1:0-3503 GCA_965603695.1 uncultured Rhodospirillaceae bacterium
CTTGACGATGGCGACTTTGCCGACCATGCCCTGGCTTAGATTGTATTGGCGGGTCAGGCCCTCGGCCTGCAGGATCGGGGCGCTCATTGTCCGCCCTCCTTAGGCAAAGGCGTGTGGCAGCGCACGCCCGCAGTGACCCGCGGCGGCATTCTGCGGCAGATATCCGTGGCGTGAGTACAGCGCGGATTGAACAGGCAGCCTTCAGGGAAATCGCCCTGGCCGGGGACGACGCCGGGGATCGATGGCAGGCGGTCGCCGTGGCTGCGTTCGGGCAGGGCGTCGAGCAGTGCTGATGTATAGGGGTGGCGCGGATTGGTGAACAGGCCCTTGATATCCTGTTGCTCGACTTGCTGACCGGCGTACATAACAGAAACCCGTCCGGCGGTTTCGGCGACGACGCCCATATCGTGGGTGATTAAAATCAGCGCCATGCCGTGCTTCGATTGTAAACTGAGCAGCAAATCCAGTATCTGCGCCTGAATGGTCACGTCCAGCGCCGTCGTCGGTTCGTCGGCAATCAACAAGCGCGGGTTACAGGCAATGGCCATGGCGATCATGACCCGCTGGTTCATACCGCCCGATAATTGATGGGGAAAGGCCGAAAGGCGTTTTTCCGGCTCCGGGATGCCAACCTGATCCAACAGTTCGGTGGCCCGCAGGTGACGCTCAGCGTTGCTCCCACCCTGGTGAATTTTTAAGCTTTCCTTGATCTGGTAGCCGACGGTGAAACAGGGATTAAGCGAGGTTCCCGGTTCCTGGAAAATCATCGCCATGTCTTTGCCGATGATGGTGCGGCGCTCGGCGTCGCTGATGGTTTTAAGATCGCGACCGTCGAAGGCGAGGCGGTCGGCGGTGACCGTTGCCGTCCATGGTAAAAGTCCCATCAGCGCCAGCATGGAGACGCTTTTGCCCGAGCCCGACTCGCCGACAATGGCGACGACTTCGCCCTGATCGACGTTAAGTGTGACCCCGTCGACGGCGCGAAACGGGCCCGACGCGGTCTGGAATTCGACGGTCAGGTTTTCGATTTCAAGCAAACTCATGAGCGTTTCAACTTCGGATCAAGGGCGTCGCGCAAGCCGTCGCCCATCAGGTTGAACGACAACACGGTAATCAAGATGGCGAGGCCGGGGAAGGTCACGACCCACCAGGCGCTGGAGATGAATTCCCGGGCCTCGGCAAGCAGGGTGCCCCATTCGGGCGTCGGCGGTTGCGCGCCCATGCCAAGGAAGCCAAGGGCTGCGGCGTCAAGAATGGCCGTCGAGAAACTCAAAGTAGCCTGGACGATCAATGGCGCCATGCAGTTGGGCAGCAAGGTGATGAACATCAAACGCAAGGTTCCGGCCCCGGCGACGCGGGCCGAGGTGACATAGTCCCGGGACGATTCGGAAATCACCTGGGCCCTGGTCAGGCGCACATAATGGGGTTGCAGGACGATGGCGATGGCGATCATGGCGTTGGTCAGGCTGGGTCCCAGAATGGCCACCAGAACAAGGGCCAGAAGCAGGCTGGGATAAGACAGGATTACGTCCATCACCCGCATGATGACCGTATCGACCCAGCCCTGAAAGAAGCCTGCGATCAGGCCCAGCGAGATGCCTGAGACAAGGGATATGGAAACGACGATACAGCCGATGAAAAGCGAATAACGGGTGCCGTGGATAAGGCGCGACAGCATGTCGCGACCGACGGCATCGGTGCCGAGGATAAATTTCCAACTGCCGCCTTCCTGCCAGGCCGGGGGCTTGAGGAAATAATCCCGGTATTGTTCGATGGGCGAATGCGGGGCGACGATATCGGCGAACAGGGCCAGCAAGATGACAAAGATAACGATGCCAAGCCCGGCGACGGCGCCCTTGTTTTCACGAAAGTAGGACCAGAATTCCTTAAAACGCACCCATGACGTATCGGGGGCGGTGTTGGCGTTGGCATTGTTGTTTGCTGTGTCGGTCATCGGGTATGCCTAATGCGCGGGTTGATCAGGCCGTAAAGCAGATCGACGATCAGGTTGACCACCATGATGATGGCGGCGATCATCAACAGGCCGCCCTGGACGGAAGTGTAATCGCGGCGGAAGATCGAATCGACCATCCACTTGCCGATGCCCGGCCAGGAAAAGATCGTCTCTGTCAGGATGGCCCCGGCGAGCAGCACGCCGACTTGCAGGCCAATAGTGGTGACCACCGGGATCAACGCGTTCCTCAGCGCGTGGATGGCAATCACCCGCATCGGCGGCAATCCCTTGGCCCGCGCCGTGCGCACATAGTCCTCGCCGAGAACCTCTAACATGGCCGAGCGGGTCTGGCGGGCGATTACCGCCATGGGAATGGTACCCAGGGCGATGGTCGGCAGGATCAAGTGGCTTGCGGCCGAACGGAAAGCGCCTTCCTGGCCCGACAGGTAACTGTCGATCAGCATGAAGCCGGTTACCGGCTCGAAGTAATAAAGGAATGAAATACGCCCCGAGACCGGCGTCCAGCCGAGAATTCCAGAAAACAGGATGATCATCAACAGGCCAAGCCAGAAAATCGGCATGGAATAGCCGACCAGCGCCGTCGTCATCACCGTATGGTCGAAGATCGAGCCGCGTTTGACCCCGGCGATGATGCCCGCAGGCAGGCCGATAACCATGGCGAACAAAATAGCCATGGTCGACAGCTCAAGGGTCGCCGGAAACAGGGTCATGAATTCATCGATGACCGGAAGTTTGGTGACGATGGACCGGCCCAGGTCGCCTTGCATCAGGCCCCACAGGAAATCCAGGTATTGCTGCCAAAGCGGTTGGTCGTAGCCGAATTGGGCCATCAGCGCGGCGTGGCGTTCGGGCGTAATGCTGCGTTCACCGGCCAACACCTCGATGGGATCGCCGGGAATAAGTCTGATAAAGGAAAACGCAATGATGGTGACCCCAATAAAAGTCGGAATCAGCAGGCCGATGCGGGCTAACAGGAATCTAAACATTGAGGGAGAGTATCCGAAAGAAGAAGGGGAGAGGTCTTTTATTTAGACCTCTCCCAATCATTTCTCAAACAGACAAAAGCAAGCCTATTTCAGATCTACGCCGTAGAAGATGTGACCACCGAAGGGATCAATCTTGAAGTCGACGACTTCTTTACGGATTGGCTTGAAGACAACCGAATGGGCAATCGTCGCCCATGGGGCTTTGGCTTTAAAGACAAGCTGAGCCTGCTCGTAAAGTTTGGTCCGTCCGACCGGGTCGCTGACGACCTTGGCTTTCTGGATCAAGTCCTCGAACTCCTTATCGCACCAACGCGCACGGTTGGAACCGCCGACCGCGTCACAACCCAGCAGCACGGCCAGGAAGTTGTCCGGATCGCCATTATCACCGGTCCAGCCGAGCAGCACCGTGTCGTGTTCACCGGCTTTCGAGCGTTTCAGGTATTCACCCCACTCGAAGCTGACGATTTCAGCGGTGACGCCGACCTTGGCCCAATCTGCCTGGATCATTTCGGCCATGCGACGGGCGTTGGGGTTGTATGGAC
>CBFDEA010000308.1:0-3502 GCA_965603695.1 uncultured Rhodospirillaceae bacterium
GGAACGGCGTGGCTGCAACACGCCATTAACGCCCACCCCGATGCCTGCTGTAAGGGCGAGGGGCATTTCACCAACGCCCTGTTTCCGTTGCTTGGCAAGGCCTTCGCCCAATACAACAAGCATATGCTCGACGATCAGGCGCGCATGGAAGTCGCCGGGATTGGTACGGCAAATCCGGCCCCACCGGCGGCCTATTCCAATGATGAAGTGCGCTTCCTGATGGCCACCGCCGCGGCGGTGACGATGAATCGCTGGGCCGGGGAGGAGGATGTCTCGTGCATCGGCGAGAAGACCCCCGAACATGCCCTTAATCTGGCAGGCCTGACGGAGGTTTTCCCCGACGCTTATATCGTTCACGTCATTCGCGATGGTCGCGATGAGGCGGTGTCGGTTTATGATTACAATATCCGGGTCAACGCCGATGGCTTTAGCAAACGCTTTCCCGACTTCGCCACTTTCGCCGAATTCTTCGCCGGAAACTGGAACAAGGCGGTCGGCGCGGCGCGCTATTTCGGGCGCGGTCACGGCGATAAGTATATGGAAATCCGTTGCGAGGATTTGCATTCCGAGCCGTCCGGCGATCTCGAACGGCTGTGCCGGTTCCTCGATCTCGACGACAGCCCGGATGTGGTCTCTCATCTGCTCGAAGCAGGTCGCAAAGTCGCCCTCCCCGACGGCGTCATCAACCAATGGCAGGATCGCTTCGACGACGAGACAAAGACCGTCTTCAACCGCCAGGCAGGCGAACTGCTAAAACTCCTCGATTACATTTCTTAAGCGGTATTGTGATTGTCGCCGCTACCTGACGCGCTCAAGAAGCCCTAAAGGGCATCGAGGGCAAGCGTCTTTCCTATCGCTCCTGTCGGGCAGAACATCTAAGCCCAAACTGACCCGTCGCCAGTTTCATCAATTCCTACGCAGAATACTAAATGCGGGCGGTAGCCGCTAGCCGACCACAACCTGTGGATAAATCTGTGGAAAACAGAACGTGAACATCTCTTGACTTGCTCTCTAGAATCACCCCAAAATGTTGAGTTGACGATTCCACAGAAAAGGCCGGGGGTGCAACCCCGGCCTTTGTGTAGTTCCCGCGCTCTGGATGAGCCGTCGCGCAGGCAGTGTTTGATTGGTATGATTCGGACTTTAGTCGGATTTTAACTCGCTGGTCAAGACGGCTCCTAACCTGCACAGGTATTTACTTGTGTCTGACATAGGAGAGTTAGCCATGGCTAATTTCTTTGTTACTTACGACCTTAACGGCCCACTCCCATCTCACAAGGAGATGGATGCACACATTAAGAAACTCGGAGGGGTGCATGGGCGTGTCTTGGAGTCTGTTTGGTATATCGACTACCCGGGTACGTCTGCTCAACTTCTGGATCACATAAAGTCGATCCTGGGGAAGGAGGATTTGCTTCTGGTAATCGAATCGAAAGACGCTGCATGGAATTCGCTCCTTGTGGATTCTGATTCTCTAGTGAAGGCGTGGAAAAAAGCGGCCTAAGTGGAAGCCCCGGTTATTTTTCCGGGGCTTCTTTCTTTTTAATTTTCGGGTTCGGCGGCGTTTCGAGCATGCGCTTTACCGTCGCGTCGAATCTATCGTCTGGTTCTTTGTTCTGAATCTTGTTTAGGTATTTATCATGCTGGAAATTGGAATTCTTGGAAAAGTTGATGAAATACCCGACGAAGGTATGAGATTTTACGCCCTCATTGGTCTGTGTGTCAGCACTTGTGCTGCAATAGAACAACTTCTTTTCCAAAGCTACTTCAAAACTTGCGGACTTAGCGCCAAAGACGCTAGCTCAGAGTTCTATATGAAGTTACCATTTTCCTATAAATTCAAATTAACAGACGACACAGTCCAATCAGCCCTTGCTAATTCCCAATCTCTCAAAACTTGGGTCGAGATATCTGAAGATGTCCAAAAAGCATGCGGACAAGAAGCGGCGAGAAACCTAATAAGCCACAACCATCTTGTTTCAAACATCTATATCAAGCGCAATGCAGACGGAGAGCCTGATTTAAGTGGTGGCTCAGCCCTATATGCTGAATTGGCTGTAACCCAAAACTTGCATCAAGTGCTAGCTGGCAAAAGACAACCAGCAAGGCAGACATACAAAACACTCAAATCTTACGCTTACGATGCTATCGGGGCTGAAGTCCGGTTGGAGGAGTTTCACAGAAACACCCTCTCACGCATTTCACCATGCTCTCCAATAGCCGCCCTTGTGTCCAAATAGAAATCTCGTCTGGGTCGCACCAAAGCATAATCGCCGCGTCCACAGCATCGCGGAATCGCAGTTCATTACGTCTCCATTCTCTTCTTATTTTCTGCCGCTTTTTGGGCTAAATCACTCATTGCTTTCACTTTTCTTAAGCATGTAATTGTGACTATCGTCCTAAAGCCTTTAGGTGTCAGGTAAAATGAAAATTCTCAAACGGCACAGCTAACTCAGCAGCAGCACGATCAGCGGCATGGTGATCATGGCCGCGACGGTTGTGGCGGTGATGGTTGCGGCGAGAAGCGCCGTGTCGCCACCCATCTGGCGGGCCAGCACGTAGGACGTGGCGGAAACCGGCAGGGCCGCGTAGAGCACCGAGATGGTCAGCGACAAGCCGCTGACGCCGAACCAGTGACAGGTCAGGAAGGTGACGCCGGGCAGGGCGACAAGCTTGGTCGCGGTGGTCAGGCCGACGGTCTTACCGGCCCGGGCCATGGCCTCGAAATCAAGGCCAGCACCGACGGCCAGCAGGCCGACGGGCAAGGCGGCGCGGCCGAGAATTTCCAGGAACGGGCTAATCAGCGGCGGCGCGCCGATGCCGGTGACGTTCAGTAAGATACCCAGGCCGCAGGCGATGATCAGGGGGTTGCGGGCGACCGGCCCCAGGGTTTGCGACCAGCCGGGCATGTGCCCGCTTGTCGGCGCGTGGCGGACCAGGACGATGACGCTAAGGATGTTGACCAGGGGCACGAGAACGGCGATGGAGACGCTGATCAGGGTCAGCCCGGCGCCGTCGTACAAGGCGACGGCGGCGGCGATGCCCAGGTAGACGTTGGGCCGGATGGTGCCCTGAAAGACCGAGGTAAAGGCCGGTCCGTCGATGCCCAGACGGGGCCGCGTCCATAAGGTCAGGGCCGAAATAATCAAGACCCCCGAAGCGCTGGCCCAGATCATCGGGGCGACGGCAATGTCGCCGAAATCGGCCTTCGCCGTGTTGATCAGCAACAGGGCGGGGAAGAAGGCGTAGAAGGTCATTTTTTCGGCGGGTGCCCAAAAACCATCACTGACCAAGGCCCGTCTCTTCAGGATATGGCCAAGCGCGATCATCAGGAACACCGGGGCGAGGGCGGAAAAGATGGCGCTCATTTAGCGGTCATCCGCGCCATGGCGTCGAGCGCCCCTTGCAGGATGTAGGAGGCGGCGGCCTTGTCGACGACTTCGGCCCGGCGCTTGCGGTTCATGTCGGCCTGCTCGATCAAGACCCTTTGTACGGCGACGGT
>CBFDEA010000309.1:0-3499 GCA_965603695.1 uncultured Rhodospirillaceae bacterium
GCTCCTAGGATCCAAAAAAAGGAATAAACAGGGCATGAAGGATGAAGAAGGCGAAGACGCCAAGGCATCCGATGACGCACCGAAGTTGAACGAAAACAAAACGGAAACCGTCGATCAAAGCGCTTCTGAAGATAAGAAAAGCGGTTAGATCCATTAAGTTTGCGTTGTTGAACCGGGGGCCGTTCGCTTAGGCCCTGCCTTCTTCTTTTCTTTTATTGGGAGTCCCCTTGCGCCATGTTCGATATTGGCTGGCAGGAACTTTTTATCGTCGCTGTCCTGGCCTTGATTGTCGTCGGGCCTAAGGATTTGCCGCGCGCGCTGCGCACCATCATGGGGCTGGTCCGCAAGGCCCGCCTGATGGCCCGTGATTTTCAGGACGGTCTCGACGAAGTCGTTCGTGAAGCCGATCTGGACGATATGAAAGGCAAGCTTGAGGGCCTGTCCGAGGGCGATATTTCAAAGTCGATCCAGGACACCATCGATCCGACCGGTGGCCTCGCCAGTGATCTCAACATGACTGAAATTCAGAGCGATCTCGACTCTATGGGCAACGATACCACCGACGTGGAGGCCCCCGCCGCCCCCGCAGCGCCCGCGCGCTCCGTCGGTGAAGAGGCTAAAACTCCTCAACCCAACGCCGACAAGGAAGCCTGAGCCGTGGCCGATAGCGATCAAGAAGAAATCATCGAAGAAAGCAAGGCGCCGCTTCTCGAGCATCTGATCGAGTTGCGTCAACGCATGATCTACTCGTTCGTGTCGGTTATTTTGCTGTTCTTCGTTTGTTATTATTTCTCTCCAAGCCTGTACGATTTTCTCGTCCAACCGCTGGCTGACATCCTTTCGACCATGGGCGGCAATCGGCGGCTGATCTTTACCGCCCTGCACGAAGCCTTCTTCACCTATATCAAGGTCGCCTTCTTTGCCGCCTTGTTCCTGGCCTTCCCGTTCATCTCCATGCAGTTGTGGCTGTTTATCGCGCCGGGGCTCTACAAGAACGAGAAGAAGACCCTGATGCCGTTCCTGATCGCCACGCCGATCCTGTTTTTCATGGGCGGTGCGCTGGTCTACTACTTCATTTTCCCACTGGCCTGGAAGTTCTTCCTCGGTTTTGAATCCGTTGGCGGTGCCGGTGCCTTGCCGATCCAGCTTGAAGCCAAGGTCGATCAATACCTGTCGCTGGTGATGCAGCTTATTTTCGCCTTTGGCCTGTGTTTCGAACTCCCCGTTGTGCTGACCCTGATGGGCCGGGTCGGTATGGTCACGGCGGACGGCCTGCGCAAAAAACGCCGCTACGCCGTGGTTATCGCCTTCGTCGCCGCCGCCGTGTTGACACCACCCGATGTCATTTCACAGATCGGTCTGGCACTGCCGACGATCCTGCTTTACGAAATTTCGATCATTGCCGTCGGTATGGTACAAAAGGATACGGTCGAAGAAGAGGCCGAAGACGATGACGACGACGATGATGATGACGACGATGTAGAGGACGCGGAAAAGGCCAAAGCCGAAGAAACGACGGAAACCTGACATGTTCGACATTAAATGGATTCGTGAGAACCCTGAGGCTTTCGACAAAGGGTTGGCGCGGCGTAATCTGGAGCCTCAGTCCGAAGCCCTGATCGCGCTCGATAAAAAGCGTCGGCAAGCCGAGACCCAAGCCCAGGAACTGCAGACTAGCCGTAATAAGTTGGCCAAGGAAATTGGCAACGCCAAGGGGCGCGGCGAAGACGCAAGCGAGATCATCGCCGAAGTCTCACGCTCCAAGGAAGCCCAAGGGACAGCCGAAGATGACGCCCGCAGCTTAACCGAAGAGCTGACCATGGCACTTTCGGTCATTCCCAACCTGCCCAGCGATAGCGTCCCCGATGGGGTCAGCGAGGCCGAAAACCGCGAAGAGCGCAAATGGGGCGATATCCCAAGTTTCGACTTCGCGCCGAAAGAACACTTCGAACTGGGCGAGGCCCTGGGGCTGATGGATTTCGAGACGGCGGCGAAAATGTCCGGTGCACGCTTCGTCGTGCTTACCGGCGCACTGGCCCGTATGGAACGGGCCCTGGCGGGCTTCATGCTCGACCTGCATACAGAAGAACACCAGCTTACCGAGGTCAATCCGCCGGCCCTCGTGCGCGATCAAGCCCTTTACAATACCGGCCAGTTGCCGAAGTTCGGTGAAGATCTGTTCAAGACCGATGATGGCTTCTGGATGATCCCGACAGCCGAAGTGCCGTTGACCAATACTGTCGCCGACACCATCATCGATGAGGCCACTCTGCCGCGCCGGATGGCGGCGATGACCTGGTGTTTCCGTTCCGAAGCCGGGTCGTCGGGCAAGGACACCCGTGGCATGATCCGTCAGCACCAGTTCACTAAGGTCGAAATGGTCTCCGTCGTCAAACCGGAGGAATCCGACGCAGAACTGGAACGCATGACTGCTTGCGCCGAGGAAGTGTTGAAACGCCTGGGGCTGCCGTACCGGGTCGTTACCCTGTGTACAGGCGATCTGGGTTTCGGCGCGCGCCGGACTTACGATCTTGAAGTCTGGCTGCCCGGTCAGGACAGCTATCGGGAAATTTCCAGTTGCTCCAACTGCGGCGATTTCCAGGCCCGCCGCATGAAGGCGCGCTTCCGTCCCGAGGGCGAGAAGGCGACGCAATTCGTCCATACCCTGAACGGTTCGGGTCTGGCCGTCGGGCGGACCCTGGTGGCGGTGCTCGAGAACTATCAACGCGCCGATGGCTCCATCGTCGTGCCCGAAGCGCTGCGCCCGTATATGGGTGGGCTCGCGGTCATATCAGCCGATGCGTGACCGGGTGAAATCTTTAAGCAAGGCGCGGGTGCTGATTTCCAACGATGACGGCATCGACGCGCCGGGCCTGAAGATGCTGGAGCGCGTCATGGCCAAGCTGGCCGGGGAAGTCTGGGTCGTCGCCCCGGAAACCGAACAGAGCGCCGCCAGCCATTCCCTGACCCTGCGTCAGCCTTTACGTATCCGCAAGGTGTCTGCCCGGCGTTTTGCCGTCAACGGCACCCCGACCGACAGTGTCCTGCTCGGCATCAATGAAGTGATGAAGGAGCATCGTCCCGATCTGGTGATTTCCGGTGTCAATCGGGGTGGCAACCTCGGTGAAGACGTTATTTATTCCGGCACCGTGGCCGCGGCCATGGAAGGCACGCTTTTGGACTTCCCGGCGATTGCCCTCTCACAGGTTTGCCGCGATCAGCATCCGGTCAAGTGGGCGACGACGGAAAAGTGGCTGCCTAAGGTTCTCAAAGGCTTGATGAAGATGACGTTTCCTCGCTCGGTGCTGATTAACGTCAATTTCCCCGATGTCGTGGCGACAGCCGTAAGCGGTATCGAGGTCACCCGTCAGGGCCGTCGCAAAATCGGCGGCGACCTCCAATCGGGTGTCGATCCTCGCGGCGAGACCTATTTTTGGGTCGGTCCGCAACGGGTGGAAGACAAGTTTCGCAAGGGCACGGATCTGGAAGCAGTCAACCG
>CBFDEA010000310.1:0-3461 GCA_965603695.1 uncultured Rhodospirillaceae bacterium
AACATGCGGCGATTTTTCAACTTTTTTACGAGATGGATATCAAAACCATTCCGCGAATCATCAATATTTCCGTCGATTACCTGCGACCGGGCCGGGCCGAGGACACTTACGCCAGCGCCACCCTGATCAAACAGGGACGGCGCATTGCCAACGTCCGGATCCAGGCCTGGCAGTCCGACCGCGCAAGGCCGGTGGCCGCCGCACACGCCCATTTTCTGTTATCCCACGCGAAAGAAAAACCATGAAACAACTGATTAAACCCGCCCTTTTCGCCGTCCTGTTCAGCCTCGCCCCGATGATTGCGCTGGCTGGCGAGGAGCAACTGAAAATCACCGATCAAGTAGTCGGCAACGGCGATGAAGCCCTTGAGATGACCAAGATCAGCGTCCACTACTCCGGTTGGCTAATGGACGGCACCGCCTTCGATTCGAGCGTCGGCAAGAAGCCGTTTTCCTTTACCCTGGGCGGCGGCCAGGTCATCGCCGGTTGGGACCAGGGGGTCTTGGGGATGCGCGTCGGCGGCAAGCGGGAATTGATTATTCCGCCGCATCTGGCTTACGGAAAACAAGGCGCTGGCGGGATTATCCCGCCGGACGCGACGCTGCGCTTCGAAGTCGAACTGCTGTCTGTGACGCCGCCGAAGTTCGGCAATATCGACAATCAACAACTTAAAGACCTGCTCGCCAAAGGCACCCGGATCATCGATGTCCGCCGTCCCGAGGAATGGCAGGGCACGGGCGTCGTCGCCGGTTCCCTGCTGATGGAATCGTTTCAGAAGACCGGCCGCCTGCGTCAGGGCTTCCTCGACGAGTTCACCCAAAGCGTCAAGAAGGACGAACCGGTGATTCTGATCTGCCGCACCGGCAACCGTACCGGCATGCTGTCGACCGGCTTGTCGGAGCGCTTCGGCTACACCAATATCTACAATGTCAGCATGGGCATCGAGGGCTGGATCAAGGCCGGTAACCCGGTCATTAAACCCTGAGCTTTAAGCTGCCGGCTTCGGCGGCGGCATTCCCGGGAACGACTTGATCTCTGGATCGATATGATCCCAGACCTGGGCGCTTTCTGTGAACAGGGCGAAATTGGCCTCGAAAATTGACGGATCGTCGAGGCCCCCGACGCGCACCATGACCGCCGCAGGATTGCCGCTGCCGGTGCCATAAACCGGGGAGCCGCATTTCGAGCAGAAGAAACGGGTCATGATATTGCCGCTGTCGGCGGTGTATTCGTAGCGCGTCATCTCGCCTGTGACCGTGAAGGCGTCCTTCGGCAGCATCATGTTAGAGGCATGCCCCGCGCCGGTAAATTTCTGGCAATTGGTGCATTGGCAATGACCGGCAACAATCGGCCCGGCGCTGCATTGATAACGCACCGCCCCACACTGACAACCACCCGTAATCGTCTCAACCATCACCGTCATCCTCTCTGGCTATTATCAAGCCAATAGTATTAGTCATGGCCGGGGTGATGGCAAGGGGGGCGGGAAATCGGCGGCCAGAAAGCCGACGCAGCCTTACAACAAATACAGATGCAGAGGCAATTCAACAGCATGCAAAACCAGTTGAACCAGTACAACATGAATTCAAACGGCTCATGGAATTGCAACTTCTCCACCTTATCCACGAGCGACACGGTTTACTACAACTGTTATTAAACGTTAAACCTGAACAAGAAAAGATCGCCGTCCTGGGTTACGTAGTCGCGGCCTTCCTGGCGCATTTTACCGGCTTCCTTGGCGCCTTGTTCGCCGTTACAGGCGATAAAATCATCGTAGGCGATGGTTTCGGCCTTGATGAAGCCTTTCTCGAAATCCGTGTGGATGACACCGGCGGCTTGCGGTGCTTTTGAACCGGCGCTAACGGTCCAGGCGCGGGCCTCTTTGGGACCGACGGTAAAGAACGTGATCAGGTGCAGAAGCTCGTAACCGGCGCGGATCACCCGGGTCAGGCCGGTTTCATTAAGGCCGATGGCGTCGAGGAATTCCTGACGTTCTTCCTCATCGCCCAAGGCGGAGATTTCTTCCTCGATACGCGCCGATATGACGACCGAGACGGCACCTTGGCGGGCCGCCATTTCGGCGACCTTGGCCGACTGCGCATTGCCTTCACCCGCCGCGTCTTCTTCGACATTGCAGACGTAGAGCACCGGCTTGCCGCTTAACAGTTGCAGCATCTCGAAGGTTTTTACGTCGTCGCCGGTAATTTCCATCGTGCGCGCCGGTTTGCCTTCACCGAGGACGACCAGCACCCGTTCGACCATGGCCAACTGGGCGGCGGCGTCCTTGTCGTTGCCGCGGGCCTTCTTGGTCAGCGGCGTGACGCGCTTCTCCAGGCTTTCAAGGTCGGCCAGCATTAATTCCGTTTCCACCGTTTCGGCGTCACGCACCGGCTCGATGCCGCCTTCGACGTGGGTGACGTTTTCGTCCTCGAAGCAGCGCAGAACGTGGATGATGGCGTCAACTTCGCGAATGTTGGCGAGGAACTTGTTGCCCAGGCCTTCGCCCTTCGAGGCACCGCGCACGAGGCCGGCAATATCGACGAATTCGAGCTGCGTCGGGACAATCTTCGCCGACTCGCCAATCGCTGCGATCTTATCGAGCCTGTCATCGGGCACCGCGACCCGACCGGTGTTGGGCTCGATGGTGCAAAACGGGAAGTTGGCCGCTTCCGCCGCCGCCGTCGCCGTCAGCGCATTGAACAAAGTCGATTTACCGACATTGGGCAAGCCGACAATGCCACAATTGAAACCCATATTCCGTTATCCTTCGTTCATATCAAGAGCGACTTTATTCAAAAAACCGGGATCATCGCCTTCGATGACCAGGCCGATATGGTCGGCGATAGACACCAGCAGGGGCTCGAGCCATTGCTTGTCGGCCTTGGCGAAGTCCTTGAGCACGTGGCTTGTCACCTTCGCTTTGTCACCCGGATGGCCGATGCCCAGACGCAGACGGCGGTAGCCTTCGCCCAAATGAGCGTGGATCGAGCGCAGACCGTTGTGACCGGCATGACCGCCGCCTGCTTTAAGCCGCAGTTTGGCGGCTTCGAGATCAAGCTCGTCATGAATGACCAACACGTCGGCGGCAGGGATTTTATAGAAATTGGCCGCAGCGGCAACCGAACGACCGCTTTCGTTCATATACGTCAAAGGCTTTAAGGCCAGCACCTTGGTAGAACCGATGCGACCCTCGGCAAGGGCACCCTGAAATTTGCCATGGAACGCGCCAAAGGAATGGCGGCGGACGATTTCGTCCACCGCCATAAATCCAATGTTGTGACGGTTCCTGGCATATTCCCCACCGGGATTACCCAGGCCAACGAGCAGCAACATAATATCGGCTCCCGCCAATGAGACCCCCCTTGAAGAGGATTAGTCTTCGGCCTCGCCTTCTTCGGCTTCGCCTTCGGTGGCTTCTGCGCCTTCTTCGCCTTCTTCCCCTTCTTCGTCTTCAACCGGCT
>CBFDEA010000311.1:0-3409 GCA_965603695.1 uncultured Rhodospirillaceae bacterium
CGTACCGTGTTCCTTGAGCGACCCCTTAAGGTTGCTCAGGTATGTATCTTCGTGCGCCGCTTCGATATGTTCCATCACATCCAGGCTGTAAATGCCATCGTAAGTTTCTGGCAGCGGGCCATCCAGAATATCATGAACACGGGCCTCGATGGGCCAGCGCGGGACGGCGCGGTCGTTAATATCTTCGACAAACAAGGGATCAAAATCGAAGGCGCTCAGCTTGCCGACTTCCTGCAGAACAAGGCGCGAACCGAAGGCGTCTCCGCAACCCAGTTCGGCCACACTGGCGTACCCGCGCAACATCTTGGAGACGAACTTGTAACGCGCCAGAATGAACGTCAAACGCCTGGGGTCATCGTAATATACCTGATTGGTCATCAGGCCAAGACGCTGCAAGCCGACCTCGTCCTTGACGTCGAGGCAATTACTATACTGGGGTTCCTTGGTCGATTTCCTGGCCATGCCTTGCTCTTGTTTTTTCGTCATCCCAAGCACGTTCATCATTTAAAGATGCATAACGCTAACGTCAGACAACATATTACGATGCGCTTTAACTGTCTAACCTTCGTTCCCTCCGCGCGCGACGATGCGTTATCAATAATCCGGTTTAGTCACGGACGATTGTTCGTTCCGGATCGGCAGTGTCCTGCGTAGAATTCCGGGTATCGATCACCAACTGGCTGCCTTTTACCAACGCGCCGTAATCAACGCCATCATGATCGGTAACGATCAGGGCCGCGTCATATTCACCAAAAGACGACGGGTCCCACTGGATTGACGGGCGCCCGGCCAGGGCAGAGTGCTCACGGGTAGGCGGGATCTCAGAAATATAGGGGTCGTAAAAGGCGGTCTGCACGCCCTTGCTTTCCAACAGTTCAATGATGGCGAAGGCCGGACTTTCGCGCGTGTCATCGACGTTCTTTTTGTAGGCGATGCCCAAAATCAAGATTTTCGCCCCGTCCAGTGTCTTGTCAAAACGTGCTTTAAGCGCATCTTCCAGAACCTCCACGACATGAACCGGCATGGCCGTATTAATCTCGCCGGCGAGTTCGATGAAGCGGGTTTCCTGGCCGAACTGTTTAGCCCGCCAGGTCAGGTAAAACGGATCAATGGGGATGCAGTGCCCCCCCAGTCCCGGGCCTGGGTAAAACGGCATGTAACCGAATGGTTTGCTTTTCGCCGCCTCAATCACTTCCCAGATATCGATGCCCATTTTCCCGTAGATCAACTTCAATTCGTTGACCAGGGCGATATTGACCGAACGGAAGATGTTTTCCGTAAGCTTCACCGCCTCGGCCGTATCCAGCGAGGACACGGGCACCGTCCGCACGACAACCCGGTCATATAAAGCGACGGCCAGTTTCAGGGCCTCTTCGCCATCGCCGCCGACGACTTTGGGGATAATCGAAGTTTCGTGGGTCGGGTTGCCGGGATCTTCACGTTCCGGCGAATAAGCGAGGAAAAAATCCTTGCCCGATTTAAGGCCGGCAGCCTCAAGGATCGGCTTCATGACCTCTGCCGTGGTACCTGGATAGGTCGTCGATTCGAGCACGACAAGCTGGCCCACGCGCAAGTGTTTGGCGATGGCCTGCGTCGTCGCGGTGACGTAGCTCAAATCCGGCACGTTTCCGGGTGCCAGCGGTGTCGGCACACAGATAAGGATGGCATCCATTTCCTTCAGGTGCGCGAAATCGGCGGTGGCGTCGAGCTTGCCAGCGGCGACGGCGCTCGCGATATCGGCGCTGGCGATTTGCTTCAGGTAGGAACGACCGCTAGCAAGCGCCGTGACTTTGACGTCATCAACATCAAACCCGGTGGTCGAGAACCCGCTTTTGACACAGGCCAGCGCCAACGGTAAACCAACATAGCCCATGCCGATAATGCCGATCCTGGCAGTCATGTCCTCAAATTTGTTCAGCAAGTCG
Source organism: uncultured Rhodospirillaceae bacterium (assembly GCA_965603695.1). Lineage (GTDB taxonomy): Bacteria > Pseudomonadota > Alphaproteobacteria > Rhodospirillales > JABHCV01 > JACNJU01. The sequence continues at coordinate 1,926 of CBFDEA010000311.1, forward strand.
TTGGTCATCTTGGGATGGCGCTCTTTCATTGTAGGCGGCGATGTTATGCATCGGGTGATGCGCAGAAATCTACAGATTTCCCCCACATATTCAACGCTTATCGACGATACGCCGGCCGCAAACACGATCTTGTTGTTATATTTAATCATTGTGCCAGATCAAGGCCCGCCTTGGTGACTTGTTGTATAGTTAGCCTTATCTAGCAATAGGGCAGCACATGGAACGCTATGACCTGAGTCATCTTGATGTCCTGATCGTTGATCGCAATCCGCACATGCTTGCTATCTTGCGCACGGCCTTGCACGAGCTTGGCATTAACAAGCTGCGCGACATTAACGATCCTGAGAAGGCCTTCCAGATGTTCAAGGATCAACAGGCCGATTTGATTTTCTCGGACTGGGCGCCGGGTCGCGACGAGCTAAAATTTCTCAACATGGTGCGCGATACGAATAAAAGCCCCAATCCGTTCGTGCCGATCATCATCGTGACGGCTTATTGTGAGCAAGCCAACGTCATCGCCGCGCGGGATTTGGGGATGACCGAATTCCTCGCCGCACCCGTATCGGTCAAGACGATATACGGGCACATCTGTTCGGTCATTAAAGACAAGCGACCATTTATCAAGGAACCAAAATTCTTCGGACCAGACCGTCGCCGCCATGAGGGCAACGTACCGTCCGAGGAACGGCGCAGCACGGTCGCACCGCCCGAAGTCGAGGCCGAAGTCGAAGTCCAGGCCGAGTCCGCACCCGAGGCGAAGGGCGACGAGGAATCCTGATCCCTTACCGACAACACGAAGCAAGCTCTCAGTTTGTCTTTACGGTACCGAAAACCTTCTCGTGCAGGGTGAAGGCCTCCTCCATCTCTTTCGACCAGGCGCGGTGATCACCTTCCTTGGTGCTAATTCTCGACAAATCGACTTCCAGCGCTTCCAGAAGAAGATCCGCAATCACTTTGTGATTTTCCTCGCAAGCCGTCTCGTGGGCGACGATAATTTTATCGCTCAAACGTCGGGTCAACATGATCCACCTCATGTATAGCTGATCGGAGGCAGTCCCCCGATTGCAAAGTGGATTCTAGCAGGTTTTCAGCCGGGCACCTTGATGTAGGGCATTTTTGCTCATTATTAACGGGCGAGATAGCCGCGCCGACAAGAACAGGATGCAGGAGAAATATGCGCTCACACGCCCCTCAATCCGTGAGCGGCGGCACCGCGCAGACTTGCTCGTAGGCGAAACGTTCCGTGATAAGGCCGTTATATTCAAAGATATCCTGCGTCGCCTCGAAGGCCGCCTCGGTAATGTCCACATGCGGGCTCCAGCAACCAAGCTGCTGGTAAGTGGCGATACAGTCGGCCAATACGGTCTCGTCAATGGCCGGAAAATACGGCTTTTCGGCGCGCGCGATCTCTGCCGCCGGGGCCTCGTTCATATAGGCGCGGGTTTTCTTGTAGGCGCGAACAAAGGCCACCGCCATGTCGGTTT
>CBFDEA010000312.1:0-3401 GCA_965603695.1 uncultured Rhodospirillaceae bacterium
CGTTATTTCCTTCACGTAGCAGAATGAACGCCTTGATCGCTTCGGTGCGCAGCGGGTCGGGAATGCCGACGACGGCGACCAACGAGACCGCCGGGTGCTTGGAGATGCAGTCTTCGATTTCGCCCGGGCCGATGCGGTAACCGGCCGATGAGATCACGTCGTCATCGCGCCCGACGAACCATAGATAACCGTCCGAGTCTTTGGTGCCAAGGTCCCCGGTTAGCAGCCAATCGCCAATAAACTTGTCTTTGGTCGCCTGCGGGTTGTTCCAGTATTCCAGAAACATCACCGGATCGGGGCTGCGCACGGCGATGGAGCCGGTCGCTTCGGGCGGCAGGATATTGCCGTCAGCATCAATAATTTCGACTTCATGGCCCGGCACGGGGCGGCCCATGGAACCGGGCTTTACGTCCATCAGTTCGGCACAGTTGGCGACCACCAGATTACATTCCGTTTGGCCGTAGTATTCGTTGAGGGTGACGCCGAGTGCTTGTCTGCCCCAGTCGAGCAGTTCCGCCCCCATCGGCTCGCCGGCACAGGTGACGGTGCGCAGTTCAAGGCCGAAACGCTCCTTGGGGCGCTCGATCTGGGCCATCAATCGCAGGGCCGTCGGTGGCATGAAGGTATTGCGGACCCGGTGGCGGGCCATCAGCGCCAGCGCCTTTTCCGGATCGTACTTACGCGCCCTTTGGGCCAGCACCGGCACTCCATGATGCCAGGAAGACATCAAGACGTTCATTAGCCCGCCGATCCAGGCCCAGTCGGCGGGGGTCCACATCAGGTCGCCATCCTGGGGAAAGAATTCATGGGGAAATTCGACGCCGGGCATATGGCCGATCAGGGTTCGGTGCGCATGCAAGGCACCCTTCGGGTTGCCGGTGGTGCCGGATGTATAAATAATCAGGCCAGGGTCTTCGGCGCGGGTCTTGAGCGGGGTGAAAGCGTCAGACGCAGCGTCAAGGGCGCTCCACAGGGACACAGGGCCTGTCCCGGCGTCGGAAAAATCGCCGTCGCCGGTCAGCAACACCGTCTCGAGACCTGGCAATTTGTCACGAATTGCCTCAATCTTATGATAGTTGTCGGCGTCGGTAATCAGTGCCTTTGCGCCACAATCGCTGAGGCGGAATTCCAGGGCGTCCTCACCGAACAGGGTAAACATCGGGATCGAAATCAGCCCGGCCTTCCAGGCGGCGATATGGGCGATTCCGGTCTCCACGGACTGGCTCAGCAAAATAGCCACCCTGTCGCCGGGCTTAAGTCCACGGGCGACATAAAGATTGGCCAGCTTGTTTGACAACCGTTTCAGGGCCAGGAAGCTGTACTGGGTGATGTCGCCGTCATCGTCTTCGATGATCAGGGCCGTTTTATCGGGGGTCCGCTCTGCGTGTTTGTCGCAGACATCGAAGCCCATATTGAAGAATTCCGGAATTTGCCACTTAAGGGCCCGGCGCACGTCTTCGTAATTATCGGCCCTGGTCAGCATTTTTTGTTCCCGAATTAAAAGCCATGGATATAGTCTTGCCCTTCATTGATTATAATTTCAAGAAAGTAGGCCCGCCATGTTCGTTCCTGACCTCCTTAAAAACAAGCGAATCCTCATAACCGGCGGCGGTAGCGGCCTTGGCAAGAGCATGGCCCGGCGTTGTATGGAGCTCGGCGCGGTACCGATTATCTGTTCGCGCCGCGAGGAACTGCTGGAGCAAACGGCGGCCGAGCTGGCGGCGGACACCGGTGGCCGTATCGAGTGGCGCAGACTCGATATTCGCGATCCGGAAATGGTCGAAAGCGTCGTCGAATCGATTTGGGACGACGGCCCCATCGACGCCCTGATCAACAATGCCGCGGGAAACTTCCTGGCCCGTACCGAAACCCTGTCGCACCGGGCCGTCGACGCGGTCCTCAATATCGTCCTGCATGGCAGCACCTATATGACGCTGGCCTGCGGCAAGCGCTGGATCGAGGCGGGCTTACCGGGCAACGTGCTTTCGATCATCACCACCTACGCCTGGACCGGTTCGGCCTTCGTCGTCCCTTCGGCCATCGCCAAGGCCGGGGTGCTGGCGATGACCCGCTCGCTGGCCGTCGAATGGGGGCCCAAGGGAATCCGTCTCAATGCCATCGCCCCGGGGCCGTTCCCCACAGACGGTGCCTGGGACCGCTTGGTGCCCAATGAAAAGCTGGCCACGGCGTGGGCCAAACGCAATCCGCTGGGGCGGGTCGGCGACCACCGGGAGCTTGCCGATCTGGTCGCTTATCTGCTTAGCGACGGCTCGACTTACATCAACGGTGACGCCATCACCATCGACGGTGGCGAATGGTTGGCCGGGGCCGGGCAGTTCAATTTTGCCGAAATCCTCACTGATGAGGAATGGGACGAGATCGCGACAAAAAAGTAAGCGATTGATCCAGGTCAACCGCGTTGCAGAGCGGGCGTTGTAGTGTCGTCGGAGGATGACATCGACATCGAAAATGACGCCGCCGTTCTCGCCGGTCCTTTTTGCCGGCATGGCCCTTTATCCGGTTCCGGCGGTGATGCTGCAACCGGCGCTGAGTGCGGCGCTGCTGATGATCCATCGCGCCCATCCGGATGTTTTCGAGCGCATGGACGGCTTTGCCGGGCGGGCGATCCTGATCGATCCTATCGACTTGCCCTATGTCTTTATCCTGACCCCCGACCAGCGTGCGCCGAAAGTCGTCGTCGCCCGCGATCATCAGCCCGGTCAGGCCGACGCCATCATCCGCGGCCCGTTGGCTTCCCTGCTCGACATGCTGGAAGGCCGTATCGACGGCGACGCCATGTTTTTCTCGCGGCAATTGGAGATCGAGGGCGACACCGAAGTGGTTGTCGCCTTGCGCAACGCCGTAGACGGCGCGGAAATCGACCTGACTGCCGATATTCTGTCCCTGTTCGGGCCATTTGCCGGTCCGGCGCGGACATTCGTCAAAGGGGCCAACCGTATCGCCACCCTTGCCGGTCGCGACCTTGAAACCCTGCGCGACGCCTTGCTGGCCCCATCCATGGCCCGTCATGACGCGGCGGAGGTACGCTTGCGTAAAATTTCCGACAAGGTCGGTGATCTCGACAAGCGCGGGCGTAAGCGACGGGACACGAAATCATGACCATTCCCGCCCTCGAATTGGTCTGCCCGGCCGGGACTCCGGCGGCCTTGCGTTCAGCCGTCGACGCCGGGGCCGATTGCGTCTATCTGGGTTTTCGCGATGAAACCAACGCCCGTAACTTTCCCGGCCTGAATTTCAACGACAAGGAGCTGGCCCAGGGTCTTGAGTATGCCCACGCCCGCAACGCCAAAGTTCTGGTCGCCATCAACACTTATCCAGAGGCGGGTAACCCTAAGCCGTGGCATAAGGCCGTCGATAGCGCCGCCGCTTTAGGCGCCGAC
>CBFDEA010000313.1:0-3384 GCA_965603695.1 uncultured Rhodospirillaceae bacterium
CTGGCCAGCCGGGTCGCGGCCCTGACCCCCGATGGTATGGACCATGTGTTCTTCACCAACTCGGGCTCCGAAAGCATCGACACCGCCCTGAAAATCGCCATGGCCTATCACAGTGCCCGCGGCGAGGGCCATCGTTCCAAGTTTGTCTCGCGCGAGCGCGCCTATCACGGCGTCAACATCGGTGGCACGTCGCTATCGGGCCTGATGAAAAATCGTGAGATTTTTGGTTCCGTCATGCCCGGCATCGTTCATATGCGCCACACCTGGACGCCCGAGGCCCGTTTTGTTCGCGGCCAGCCCGAACACGGCGCCGCAGTGGCCGAAGATCTGGAACGTTTCGCCCAGTTGCTTGGTGGCCGCAACATCGCCGCCTGTTTTGTCGAACCGATTGCCGGTTCGACCGGTTGCCTGGTGCCGCCGAAAGGCTATCTTGAGCGCCTGCGCGAAATTTGCGACGCCCACGGCATCCTGCTCGTCTTCGATGAAGTCATTTGCGGCTTTGGCCGTCTCGGCAAGCCGTTCGCATCCCAGGTTTTCGGGGTCACTCCGGATATTATCACCATGGCCAAGGCGTTGACCAACGGCGTGCTGCCAATGGGTGCGGTCGCCGTCAAAGATGAAATTTACGACACCATCGTTGACGCCGCACCCGATGGTGCCGTCGAGTTTTTCCACGGTTACACTTATTCGGGCAACCCGGCATCATGCGCTGCGGGACTTGCGACCCTGGAGATTTATGAAAAAGAAGGCCTGTTCGCCAAGTCTGCGGCGATGTCGGAATATTTTCTCGATATGGTTTACGACATGCAAGACCTGGAAGTGGTCACCGATATTCGCGGCTTCGGCATGTTGGCCGGTATCGACATATCGACAGGCGAAGCCCCCGGCGTTGCCGGAACCAGGGCCATGAAAAAGATGTTCGCATCGGGACTTCATGCTAAATTCACCGGTGACTGCGCCCTGATCGCGCCGCCACTGATTGCCGAAAAGAGCGATATCGATGTCATTGGCGGCATCCTGCGCGATGTTCTGGCAAATCTGTAAAATTTATCAATCCTCTAAACGGAGAAAACCAAGATGACGAAGATGCTCCACCATTTTATCGATGGTAAGGCAGTTATGGGCACAAGCGGGCGCATGGGCGATGTTTTCAACCCGGCGACCGGCGATGTTACGGGCCAGGTTCCACTGGCCAGCGCCGATGAAGTGCGCGCGGTCATTGCTTCCTCAGCCGCGGCCCTTCCCGCTTGGGCGGCAACGCCCCCGGCACGGCGCACCCAGGTGTTGTTCAAGCTGCGCGAACTGCTGATTGAACATACCGACGAGCTGGCAGAACTGCTGTCCTCCGAGCACGGTAAAACCCTGCCCGACGCCCGTGGCGAGCTGGGTCGCGGTATTGAAGTCGTCGAATTCGCCTGTGGCATTCCGCAAGCCCTGAAGGGTGAGTATTCCGAAAACGTCGGCACCAATGTCGACACTTACACCATTCGCCAGCCGGTCGGTGTCGTCGCCGGTATCACGCCGTTTAACTTCCCGGCCATGGTCCCGATGTGGATGTATCCGGTGGCCCTGGCCTGCGGCAATACCTTCATTTTGAAGCCATCGGAACGCGATCCGTCGGTCGCTATTCGCATTGCCGAACTGGCAACCGAGGCGGGTCTTCCCGACGGTGTCCTGAACGTCGTCAACGGCGACAAGGAAGCCGTCGATGTGCTGCTTACCGATCCGCTGGTCGACGCCATTAGCTTCGTCGGCTCGACTGCCATTGGTGAATACATCTACACAACCGGTTGTGCCCACGGCAAGCGGGTGCAGGCGCTGTGCGGTGCCAAGAACCATATGATCGTCATGCCCGACGCCGATATGGATCAGGCCACCGACGCCCTGATGGGGGCCGGATACGGTTCGGCTGGTGAGCGCTGCATGGCGATTTCCGTCGCCGTTTGTGTCGGTGATGAGACCGCCGATACCCTGGTCGGCAAGTTGGCGCCACAGGTGCAGGCCCTTAAAGTCGGCCCTTATTCCGATGAAGACTCGGAAATGGGCCCGGTTGTTTCGCGTGACGCCCAGGTCAAAATCAAGGGTTATGTCGATGCCGGTGTTGCCGCCGGTGCCGAACTGGTCGTCGATGGCCGTGATATTTCCCTGCAAGGCTACGAGAACGGTTACTTCGTCGGCGGTTGCCTGTTCGACCGGGTGACGTCCGATATGTCCATTTACAAGGAAGAGATTTTCGGCCCGGTTCTCAGCGTCGTGCGCGCCAAGGATTATGCCGAGGCGCTCGCCCTGGTCAACGATCACGAATACGGCAACGGTGCGGCTATCTTCACCCGCGACGGCGACGCCGCCCGCGATTTCGCCAGCCGTGCGAAAATCGGCATGATCGGCATCAATGTTCCGATTCCGGTTCCCGTCGCCTATCACAGCTTCGGCGGCTGGAAACGATCGTTGTTTGGCGATCATCATATTCATGGCATGGAAGGGGTGCGTTTTTACACCCGCCTGAAAACCATGACCACGCGCTGGCCCTCGGGCATTCGCGAGGGTGCCGAATTCCACTTCAAGCGCGGCTCCGATCACTGATTAAAGAGCCTTCGCGTCTTTCTTGATACCGGCCACGCCCATAGAATTTTCTTCTATGGGCGTGGCTCGTTATGGCCGTCGATTTCTGGGAAACTGACAAAGAAGGTGGTGCCGTGGCCGACCTTGGTTTCAAATTCCAGGGTTCCCTTCATGCCTTCGCTCAAGGCCTTGCTGATGGGAAGGCCTAGGCCGGTGCCGGCTTTTTCACGGGACGATGATGAGTCCAACTGTGAAAATTTATCGAATATCTGATCCTTGAATTGATCGGGAATACCCGGCCCTTTGTCTGCGACGGCGACCGTCACGGCACCATTTTCTTTTGAGACGGTAATATTGACAACGCTATAGGGGTCGGAGAACTTGGCGGCATTTGATAAAAGGTTGCGTAAGACTTGCTCATATCGATGCTCATTGATGTTTACCCGTGCCTTGAAGTCTGGTTCCTCGAAAACAAAATCGATGGATTGCACTTTCGCATAGCCCAGGTTGTCATTGATGATTTGTGCTGTCAGTGAGCAAATTTCGTGCGGTGCCGTTTCGATGACAAGGGCCCCGGAAATGATCTTTTCATAGTCCAGCAACTCGTTGACCAACAGCAGCATTGCGTCGCTGTTGCGCATGGCGATCTCAAGTAAATTCTCGCCTTTTTCAGGAATGTCACCCTCCAGAAAATATTTCAGCAAGCCGAGGCTGCCTTTTATTGAGGTCAGGGGCGTGCGCAATTCATGGCTCATGGTGGCGAGGAATTCTGATTTGGCCGAGCTGGCTCTTTCTGCAGCGTGTTTGGATTTCTTGAGTTCG
>CBFDEA010000314.1:0-3382 GCA_965603695.1 uncultured Rhodospirillaceae bacterium
CATCCGACGCGAAGGTGCGCTCAGCATCACCGCCGAACTACGCCCCATGGCGCACGCGTTTGGAAACGGCGATGCCGCTGCAACGTCAGTACTGGTCGAACTCAAAGGCGTGGATCGGGCCTACCCGCTTTATGGCGACGTGGAAATTATCCCTGATCTGGATCTCAATCAGCTGCTTGATCAACGCGGTGGCGTTTACGGTGCGGTCGCGGACCCGGCGTTGTTCACCGCGTTGGGTTTGGAAACAGGCGATAGCGTCCAAATTGGCAACGCCCGCTATCAATTACGCGGGACGCTGGTTGTCGAACCCGACCGCGCCTTTCGGGCCTTTACCCTTGGCCCGCGCATCATGGTGTCGGCTCAAAGCCTGCCAGCCACTGGGGTGAGCGACGACGGGGCAACGATTTATTATTATACCCGTGTAAAATTGCCCGCCAATTTAAACAAGCGGGTTGCGGCAAGCGCCGCGATGTCGCGTATTGATCGGGCCTTTCCGCAATCTGGTTGGCGCATGGTTAATACCCACGAAGGCGTGCCGGGGGTAGAACGGACATTGGCCATGGTCCATGCATTACTGCTGTTTATCGGATTGGGTGTGATGCTGGTGGGCGGTGCCGGCATCGTTAGCGCTGTACGTTCGCACATAGCGGAGAAGACGGGGATCATCGCGATCTTGAAATCCATCGGCGCACCATCCCACGTCATCATCTTAATCATTGGGTTCGAGGTCATGACTGCGACCTCTGTCGGTGCCGTTTTGGGTGTTGGTCTGGGTGCCTTCGGTCCGGCCCTTACCGCTTCCGCATTAGCGGATCAATTGCCCTTTGCCTTAGAGGCGACGCCCGGCATGAAACCATTGTTGGCGGCGGCGCTGTTCGGGATTTTGGTGGCGGCGCTATTTGCGTGGTGGCCGTTGATGGGGGTGCGCGATACCAGCGCCCAGGTGCTGCTGCGCGAACGCATCACCCACGCCCGCAAGAAGTTGGGCGTGGGTGGCTGGATCGGTGTGGGTATTATCCTTTCGGCGCTTGTGACGCTGGTCTTCTGGGTGTCGCCCATGCCGCTATTCACCGTCGGTTTTTTAGGTGGCGCACTGGCGTTGATGGGATTTTACTATGGCTTGGGCGTTGCTTTGGTACGCTTGGCCGCAAGCTTGTCGAAAGGCAAAGGCGTCAACGTGCGGCTCGCCCTGAATAATCTCTGTCGGACAGGGGCGCCAACCGGTTCGGTGGTGATGGCGCTTGGGCTGGTCCTGACGTTTCTCGTTGCCTTGGATGGCATCGGTGCTGCTGCCCGTCAGCATGTACAGGTAACCTTGCCCCAAAGTGTGCCGGACCTGGTGGCATTTTCACTCGAGCCTGAACTGGCAAAGCGCCTCGACGTCGAACTGGCGGACTCGGGGATCGTCGAGCGTCAACGCCTCTCTCCGTTTCTGCATGCCCGCGTACAGGCCATCGGCGGCATTCCGGTGCGAGATTTAAAAATACCGGGGTCGTTGAACTGGGTCGTTCGCGGCGACCGCGGTGTGACCTTCGCGGCAACGCTTCCCGACGGCACCCGTTGGAATGAGGCTCAGTCAGAACACCCTGGATTTTCCGTGGATGCGGGCGTGGCGAGAAAACTGGGCCTTAGCCTTGGTGATACAATTACCCTAAACCTCAGCGGGGAAGTCCGTACCGGGGCGATATTGAAATTTCACACTGTCGATTGGACCGGGTTGGATTTAGACTTTCCGATCATCGCCACCCCGGGGACGTTCAGCGGCATTCCCTATACCCTTGCAGCGTCCCTGAAGGCCACGCGCGGTGAGCAAAAAGCCTTGGAAACGCTGATCAATCAACACTTTCCTGACGCGCCCTTAATTCGTGTGACGGATGTATTGCGATCGCTAGCCAAGTTCATGGATGCCGTCGTTGCAGGATTGGAAACGGCAGCGTTGATGTGCGGACTGGCGGCCTTGGTGGTGCTGGCGGGCAGTGTCCTTCAGGGGCTACGAGTCCGCATTAACGAGGCCATACTATTCAAGGTGTTGGGTGCGCGCAGGCGGCAGTTGCTGGGTCTATTAATGGCGGAGTTTTTGGGACTCGGGATAATAGTGGCGCTGGTCGCGGTGCCGTTGGGCATAAGCGTCGCTTACGGCGTAGCGCGGGCGGCAAACCTTGGCAATGCAGATATACACTGGACCGGGGGCGTCGTGCTGGCCGCGACCACTATTTTCATAATGCTGGTTGTCGGACTTGCGGCGACGGCGGGTGCTTATACAGCCAAGCCCGCACGGGCATTGCGCAACCGCCGGATTTGAGATGTCAGACGTTTTCTCGTAACGCCCGCCGCCGCTCAGGTGACGGTGAAATCAGAGTTATCGAGGTCCGCCAGGGCGACCCCGCTCAGAGTGATTTCCATGTCTGCGGCGCCGTTGCCGTCGCTGTCAATTTGCAGGATTTTGCTGGTGTCGTTGAAGCGCGCTTCGGAGTTGCCGGTGCCAAAAGCATTGCTATCGGCGCCAATGAAGTTGAACGTGCCGGTCAGCAGGCCTTGCAGGACAATGTCTTCAGACGGATTTATGGCATCGAAATCGATGATGGTATCGCGGCCGGCACCAAGCCCAGAATCGGTCGTCGCCGTGTAAATAAATCGATCCGCCCCGCCCCCACCCGTCAGGTTATCGGCGCCACCCCCGCCGATCAGGACGTCATCGCCGAGGCCCCCGAAAAGAGACTCTGGGCCAGCCGTACCGGTCAAGGTCAACGATGGCGGAGGGCCGTCGCCGGGCGGCGGTGGCGGCGGCGGCGTATCGTAAACCACCACTTGCGGCGGCGGCGGTGGCGGTAGTGGAACGAATTGCAGGGACCCGTCTGCATTCGAGTCGATAAGCAGGGGATCACCATCGCCGAACTGGGGCTTGCCACCAAAGATGTCTTTACCGTCACCAAAAAACAATATGCCGCCGTCTTCGGGCCGTGGCCCATCAAGGAGGGGGCCATCGGCGGGAGGCAGTTGATCGTCCGCAACATCACCCTCGCCGGGGGGGAGGCCTTCGCGGTCCGGGGCTTCGGCCCTGATAATCGCTTCATCCCTGCCCGCGGGGTTGTCGCCTGGGGCACCCTGCGGCGCTGCGGGCAACGTGTTGAGGGCCGCCGCATATTGCTGTTCTATCTGCTGCGGTGAAAAAATGACAGGCGGCGGCGGTGTCTGGAAGGCGCTTGTCATCTGCACCGTAGCACCGACCTGGTTTAGCATCACCGTACCGAACTGATTGGTCACCGAAATCTCGCCGACACTGATATTGCCTGCGGCGTCGATTTCCGGCAGCAGCGTTATGATGTTTTCTTCGCCTTCCTGGGCCGCCCGACCGGCGACCTTGGTGCCGCGAATGCTGAGA
>CBFDEA010000315.1:0-3378 GCA_965603695.1 uncultured Rhodospirillaceae bacterium
ACGGCCATTTCACAAGGCGTCCATCGCGCCATGGTCGAAACAATCGACGTGCCGGAAGACGACCATTTTCAGATTGTCACCGAGCACGCCCCGAAAACCGGCTTGATTGGCCCGGAGTGCTTTCTTGGTATCGAGCACTCCGCAGAAATGGTGTTCGTGCAAATTACCTTCTCCGTAGGACGCTCAACCGATCAGAAAAAAGCGCTGTTCGCGCACATCGCCAAATATGTCTGCAAAGATACCGACATCCGCGCCGAGGATATCTTCATCAACCTTGTCGAAAGCAAACGCGAAGACTGGTCTTTCGGCAACGGCCTGGCACAGTTCGCCTAACGGAACATGGCAGATATGTCCGAAATTCACCGCCTGCCCGGCGGCGCAATCGACACCGCCTATTACCAGCGGCGCGGTGACAAGTTACGCAGCGAAGCCGCCTGTGCGGGCTTGAAGAAAATCAATCGTCGCCTTGCTCCTGCAAGATGGCTGCAAGGCCTTGCCGGTAACCGGGATAAAGCAGTTCGACAGCCAGTTCCTTCTTGATGCGGCTATTGTCGACCCGTTTGTTGTCATTCCAGAAGGTGCGCGCCATCTCCGACATTTCCTTTTCGGCGGCGGCGAATGTCTGCACCGCTGGCGGCGCCACGCCCAGCAGTTCGCAGGTGTAGGTCACCACGTCCAGGGACGCGGCGGGATCGTCGTCGCAGACATTATAAACAGCGCCAGGGTTTGGCCGGGCCATGGAGGCCCGGACGACCCGGCCGATGTCGTCGACGTGAATGCGCGAAAACACATGGTTCGGTTTATCAATGCGCCTGGCCCGACCGGCCCGAACATCATCGAGTACGCTCCTGCCCGGTCCATAAATTCCGGCCAGTCGGAAAGCATGCGCGCCGAGGTCGCGCCAGCGCCCTTCGGCGACGAGGCGACGGCGGGCGCGGGTCGACGTTGGCTCAAGGGCACTGCCTTCATCGACCAGGCCGCCGTCCCGATTGCCGTAAACACCGGTTGTCGACAGGTAGCCCAACCAGGTGAAGGGCTTCGATAAAATATCGCCATGCAGATCGAGCACCGCGTCGCCCGCATCGTCTGGCGGCACCGACGAGAGCACATGCGTCGCCCCTGCAAGTGCGCCTTGCGGGTCTTCCAGGGGCCGGTTCCGGTGGAACAGGACGGCGTCGATGCCGAGACTCTTAAGCTCTTCAACACTGTCGGCTTCACGCGCCGTCCCTGCGACCCGCCAGCCATCGGCGATCAAACTTAGCGCCAAACGCCGGGCGCTATAGCCAAGACCGAAACAAAAAAGGCGTGGTTGTGTCATTGTGTTGCACTGTTGTTATTATGGACAAGAGGCACCACATGCCCCATATCTTCGCCACGATAGATGACCTGATGGATAAAATCTAACAATGAACACGCCCGACCCGACCCAGCAAATGGCCTATCAAGTGCCGCGCGGCAATGCCGTGCGCCGCCCTGGGGTCGATCAGCCCGATATAGTTTATATCAAGGCCGAACGCCTGGGCACCGATTACATCCACCACTATCTTATCCAAATCATCCCCATGCAAGCCGACGGACTGGCCATGATTTATGTGGATCCGGAAGAAATGCTGATCGATTGCGGCGGGGCCGTGCGCTTTGAATTTTCAGACGGCGACAGCCGCGACGATCCGGGCATCGGTCATATTTTTGAAAACGCCCAGGGTACCTACCTGAAAGTCATCGAAGATCCCAAATCGCAAAAGATGTTCGCCTTTATCGACATCACCAGCGGCGAGGTCAAACGCCGCCAGGAACGCAACGTCAAGACCGTCTATGCATCGTGGCGGGCTGGCGCAGTGTTGGGCGAATAGGTCAGAAATCCAGATTGGCGTAATGCTTGGCCGGCGGCGCGCCGGGAATATGGTCGGCAAGCAGCGAGCGGAAGCTTGGCCGCGACTTGATACGGGCGTACCAGTCCTTGGCGGTCGCATGCTCTGCCCACGGCACATCGCCGAGATAATCGATGGTCGAAAGATGCGCGGCGGCGGCGATATCGGCCAGCGTCAATTCATTCCCGGCCAGCCACTTGCGGCGTTCGATGAGATACGAAATATATGACAAGTGGGTATGAATGTTGGTGTGTCCGGCCCGGATCGCCTTCGAATCTGGGGCACCGAGCCCAAGGAAGCGCTTCATCACCTTCTCGCCGACAAGGTTTTCCGTTACCTCGGCATTGAACTTGCGATCGAACCAGGCGACCAGCCGCCGCACTTCGGCGCGTTCCAACGGGTGACGGCCAATCAGCGGCGGTTCGGGGTGAATGTCGTCCATAAATTCCGAGATTACGTCGCTGCCCGAAAGCGCCGTGCCACCCGGTTCGACCAGCACCGGGACTTCACCGGCCGGATTGAGGGCGAGAAATTCCCGGCGCCGTTCCCAAACGTTTTCCACCTTCATGTCGAAATCGATCTTCTTCTCGTGAAGAACGATGCGGACTTTCCGGCAAAAAGGATCGAGCCATAAATGATAAAGCGTTTGCATGGATTGGAAGTATACCGAAATACGCAGCACTGCAAATAATTGATACATGCGCTCTTCACGCGGATGTTATTTCCCGTGTGCGGGCAACTATGCCAAGTTATAGAATGATTATAAATTAGGAGGCTGATTGTCACGCCCATGCTCATAAAAAATAAAATTTTAGGCGCTATCAAAAGTTCGGAAATAACCCCCAAAGCGGTGTTTATGAACCGTCGCCGCTTCATCCAGTCCGCCGCCATAGCCGGGGCCGGATCCGCGTTGCTGCCCGGCCTGCTTTCGACAAGCGCCCTTGCGGCAACGGACCCCAAGCGTGGCAAGAAGCTCAGTGGCATCATCAAAAGCCCGTTCAGCACCGACGAGGAACAGACCCCCTACAGCCACGCCACCACCTATAACAATTTCTATGAATTCGGCACCGGCAAGGAAGACCCCGCCGTGATGGCCCAGGATTTCAAGCCCAAGCCCTGGAAAGTCACCGTCGCTGGCGAAGTCGGCAAGCCCGGCATTTATGATTTCGACGACCTGATCAAGCCTCATCAACTGGAAGAACGGGTTTACCGCTTCCGTTGCGTCGAGGCGTGGTCGATGATCGTGCCCTGGGTCGGCATCCCCCTGGCCGATATCATCAAACGCTTCGAGCCAACTTCGAAAGCCAAGTACGTCGCCTTTGAAACCCTGAACGATCCCGAACGCATGCCCGGTCAGGCCCGCCGTGTCTTGAATTGGCCCTACGTAGAGGGCCTGCGCATGGACGAGGCGATGAACCCACTGACCTTGATGGCCGTCGGCCTCTATGGCGAGGAACTGCTGAGCCAGAACGGCGCGCCAATCCGGCTTGTCGTGCCGTGGAAGTAC
>CBFDEA010000316.1:0-3378 GCA_965603695.1 uncultured Rhodospirillaceae bacterium
ATGACGTAAAGGAAAAATGTGTCCCCTGAAGGGCTTCTCAGCTTAGGCTTTTCTCGACCGGTGTTTCACTCCGCAACGGTGCATTGGTCCATTCCCCGAGAAAGGCATCGACCTCAACAACGTCCAAGAGGTGGCTGATGTGAAAACCCTGGCCGACATCACAGCCTTTTTTAAGTAGGTAATCATATTGAACTTCAGTTTCCACGCCTTCGGCAATAACAGTCATGCCGAGGGTTTGCCCCATCCGAATAATACCCGCGGTAGTTTCGTCCTTAACGGCCCCCGCCCCAATATTATGCACATAACTCATATCGATTTTGATTGTGTCGAAATTGAAATTCTTCAGGTGACTCAAGGATGAGTGACCGATTCCAAAATCGTCGATGGCAAGACCGACGCCCAGTTGGCTGATTTTTTGAAGCGTTTCCGATGTTTTCTTGCAATCTCCTAACGGGGCCGTTTCGGTGACCTCCAGTTCCAGAAGATGGGGCTCGAAACCCGTCTCGTCGAGGATATTACGAACGGTCGTCACAAGCTCTTTCCTGGTCAGTTGAACCGGCGATACATTCACCGAGACACGAAGCTCTGGCCAACCAGCAAGCTGCCATGCCTTGGTTTGGGCGCAGGCATTACGCAGCACCCACTCACCCAGCGGGGCGATAAGGCCCGATTTTTCAGCCAAGCCAATAAACTCGACAGGAGAAATGAGGCCGTGCACGGGATGGTTCCAGCGCAGCAATGCCTCCATACCGACAACGAAACCGGTTTTGAAACAAACCTGCGGTTGGTAATAGAGTATGAATTCCTGCCTTTCCAGTGCCGTGGAAAGATCACTTTCCAGACTCAGACGCTCCTTAGCCAATTTGTTCAGTTCATCGTGGAAGAAATGAAAGGTGTTGCCACTTTCCCTCTTGGCTTGGTACATCGCCATATCGGCATTTTGCAATAACTTGACGGGTTCTGAGGAATCGTTCGGAAACACGCTCACACCGATGCTGGCACCGGTAAAAATACGATGTCCCTCAAGATCGAAGGGTTCGGCGATCGCCGCATTTAATTTTGACGCCAGAATCGCGGCGTTTACCTCATTATCAAAGGAGGATTGAATGACGGCGAATTCATCGCCGCCGTAGCGGGCAACTGTGTCAGTCTGACGCACGCACGCCCGCAACCGCCGAGAAATCTCACGAAGAAGAAGATCGCCAATCTCGTGCCCTAGCGTATCGTTGATGTTCTTGAATTTATCGATGTCAAGAAAATGCACGGCGCAAAAATCCCCCGCTCTCTTTGCGTGCGCCAACGCCGCATGTAACTGATCCATCAATAACGACCGGTTCGAGAGACCCGTGAGGGCATCATGAGTGGCAAGATGGCGTAGGTGTTCCTCCGCATTGGAGCGCTCGGTAATATCGTGAATGATAAGCAATATGTATGTGCGGCCATTGAAATCGATGGGGCTGGAATGCACCTCGACGTCGCGCGTTTCACCACTAGACAGGCGTTGTTTTTCGATAAAGTAGGATTTTTTCTCTCCCATGATCGCGGCGATTTCCCTCGCCATGCCTTGTTCCGACAATTCGTTGATATCGGCAAGTCTCAGGTTATTCAATTCCTCGGAACTGTATCCGTAGAATAGGGCCGCTGCCAGGTTGCTTTCGACAATGTGACCATTAACCGGGTCAATGAAAAGTTTAATGGCGCCACTGTCCCGGAACATGGAACGGTACTTTTTCTCACTCTCCAGAAGCGCTCCCTCGGAACGCTTTCTGTCGGTGATATCGCGTACCGTGAATATATAGTGATGCCGAGGCGTTAGCCGTCGCTCCAGCTTGTGTTTAGTCACATCAAGGGCCATCTCGGTAACCAGAAGTTCAATATGGAATGCCGATCCGTCCTTGCGCCATCCTACGGTTTCGAAGGAGCCTTTTGTCGCCAGTTCGGAAAAGAAACCCGGCTGGTCCTTTAACAATGTTGGAATTAAAAAGCCGGGTGCCTTGCCGATAACTTCGTCCCGTTGACAATCAAACATTTCCGCCGCCGCCGGATTGAATTCTTTGACTACACCTTCAGCATCAGTAACGAATATGCCGTCAAGGTTTCTCTCGATTACCAAGGATAAGGCGGAATCACGATGTCTGGCCGCCATGGTCGAAATGAATTCACGGACCGCTTGCTGATCTATTTCACTTACGATGCCGAAAAGAAAGGACAGCCCGGTGATCATTAGCCAGGGTGCGATCCCGACCACCAATGCAAGCGAAGCATGCGCCCAATAGGCGGCGATGACACCGCCGACCCAGGCCACGCCAACGACAACCAGCCCCCGTCTCCAGGGCCAATGAACCAATGGCGACCAGACCGCTAACGCTAATAATACTGTCAGGAAAAGAAGCAACGTCGCATCCATCTCGCGTAAGGCCCGACCCTGTATCAGGGATTCGGCGGCAAGAGCCTGAAATTCGACGCCGGGAAGGGCAAGATGAAGTGGCACCGTAAGGTAGTCATTTAATTCAACCGCCGTTGCGCCAATAAGTATCTTCTTGCCGACGACAGTGGTGGGATCAAAACGACCATGCAGGACATCGACAAAAGAAATATGAGGGATCGACCGCAGATTGATCCCGATATCGACATAGTATGGATTCAAATCGACTGACGACTCATCAGCCAGCACCGTAGCCATTGCAGGCAGAGTGCGCTCCTGCCAATCCTCACGGACAGGCATGCGGCGGATTAAACCATCAATTTCGGGCCTCACGTTGATGGAGGCCAGCCGCACATGTTTTTGAAACTCGGCAATGGGTGCCGTATATGTCAGATAGGGAGAGCCGTTATTAGCGAAAGAAAATTGTTTGAATACGGGCAGTGTCACATTGCCCGATGAAGTGGCCAGTGCTTGCCGCAGTTTCAGGTCTTCTTTCGGGATGGAATGCGAACTAAAATCCACATCGTAAGCGACATGCCGGGCACCCGCCGCGAATAGCTTGTTCAAGACGTCAGCGTGATGCCCTCGTGGCCATGGCCATGTCCCGATTTCAGTCAAGCTGCGTGAATCGATCTCGACGACCACGACCTCACCGGAAGCGAGGCTATCAGAAAAAAGAAACCGCATATCCATCAAACGATATTCAAAGGCCGTCAGCCAGCCAGTCAGTTGGAATGCCGTGACAATTGCCAAAATGCTGAGGAAGCCAAGGACATCTTTTCTGACTCTTTGAAATTGTGGTAATTGGCTAAGAGATTTAATGAAAGATGTTCATAAGGCGTATAAGATTGCAGCAGTTAGCTCACATAAAAATGACTTAAGGCAACTTCCAACAGAATCTAGATACCATATAGGAAAATTCGTTGATGAGCTACAAGCTAGAATAACAACAC
>CBFDEA010000317.1:0-3375 GCA_965603695.1 uncultured Rhodospirillaceae bacterium
AAATCGCCGCCACCTTTATCCAAAAGCAAGCCGGACTGGAAGTCGTCGATGAGGCAACTCTGCGCGATAGCGTCGATCACTTGCTCAGCCATCCAGATGAATGCGCAAAGCTGGGACAAGCCGCAGCCCAGGTCGCCGAAGACGAGGCTGGCGTCCTTGACGCGGTGATGGGGGAACTCGCGCCCTACCTTAAGGAGGGCCACTGACATGCACGCGCCCGACTTCTGGCAACCCGGCAAAGGCGGAATCCTGGCGCAACTTCTGGCCCCGCTCGGTTGGCTTTACGGCTTCGCGACAAAAACAAAACTGGCAACGACCACGCCCTGGGTATCGCCGGTGCCGGTCCTGTGTATCGGCAATCTGATCGCCGGAGGAGCCGGGAAAACCCCGGTGGCCCTGGACCTCGGCCGCAGACTGATAGCGAAAGGCAAGAACGTCCATTTCCTGTCGCGCGGTTACGGCGGTTGTGAGAAAGGCCCGCTTCTGGTCGATCCCGACGTTCACACCCATACCAGGGTTGGCGACGAACCCCTGTTGTTGGCTGGCCTTGCGCCGACCTGGATTTCCCGCGAACGGCGGGCCGGGTGCATGGCTGCGGCCCAGGCCGGGGCCGATCTGATCATCATGGACGATGGTTTTCAGAACCCTTACATCGCCAAAAATTTTTCCATCATTGTCGTCGATGGCGGTTATGGCTTCGGCAACGCCAAAATGATCCCGGCGGGACCGCTTCGCGAGAGCATTTCAGCTGGCCTTGGCCGCGCCGATGCCTGCGTTATCATCGGTGAAGATACAGCCGGAGTCCTTGAGGTCATTTCAGGCTGTGGCCTCTCGCCACTCTGCGCCAAACTGGTTCCCGGACCGCTTGCCAAAGACATCGGCGCGCCGGTTGTCGCCTTCGCCGGGATCGGACGGCCAGAGAAATTTTTCGAGACCGTTAACAAAATGGGTTGCGAAGTGGCCTCAAGCATCGCCTTTGCCGACCATCATCCTTACAGCGATGCCGACATCGCCAACTTACGCGACATCGCGGCAAAGGCGGGGGCTCACTTGCTAACCACCCAAAAAGATGCGAAACGGTTGCCCGCTTCATTTATTGATGAAGTGAGCATTGTCCCCGTCGCCCTTGAATGGCAAGATAAGGCCGCTCTTGAGGCCTTGTTGGATGGAATCGAGAATGCTTAAGCGTTATCTGTCCCACCCCTTGCAGGGACTAGCTGCCCAGATTTTTTTCATCCTGGTTAAGTTGCTGCCTCTCAAATGGGCATCGGCCTTTGGCGGCTTTTTGGGACGCTCCATTGGCCCCGCTCTGGGCATCTCGAAGCGGGCTAGGCGCAATCTCGCCATCGCCTTCCCGACGATAACGCCCGGCGAAACCGAACGCCTTGTCCGCGCCATGTGGGATAATTTAGGGCGCACGGTGATGGAATACCCGTTGCTGAACCGCATTCGCGTCGATGGCAAAGACGCCCATGTTGAACTGATTGGGTCAGAATATCTAAGCCTGCTGAAGAACGATGACAAACCCGGCCTTTTCTTTTCCGGACATCTCGCCAACTGGGAAATTCCAGCCATCTGTGTGGCCAAGCTGGGCCTGACCCCGCATCTTATTTATCGCTCGCCGAACAACCCCTACGTCGAGAAACTGTTTCAAAGACGCCACCTCAAAGACAGCACCCTGATACAAAAGGGTGCCAAGGGTGCCAGGATCGCCTTGAAGGCCCTGCTTGCAGGTGGCCACCTTGGCATGCTGGTCGATCAGAAAATGAACGATGGCATCGCCGCACCGCTTTTCGGTCACGACGCCATGACCGCCCCGGCCCTGGCCCAGCTAGCGCTTAAATTTGATTGCCCGGTCATTCCAATCAGGGTCGAGCGGCTTGACGGGCTTAATTTCCGCGTCACCTGTTATCCCCCCCTTGAGATCGAACCAAATGACGACAAGACAGCCGATATCCTGGCCATAACCACAGAGGTCAACCGCATTCTGGAAAGCTGGATTCGCGAACAACCGGCCCAATGGCTATGGCTACACAACCGCTGGCCGGACGGTACCTAAGGCATCTTGCCGGCGATCAGGGCCGGGTCGAGATGGGTTTTCCCCAATGTCACACCCCAATGCAGATGTGGGCCTGTGACCCGTCCGGTTTTCCCGACTTTGCCGATCGGCGTTCCCTTTTTCACAAGTTCTCCTTGTTTGACCAGCATGGCGCTCATATGGGCGTAGACGCTGGTCAGACCAAGACCGTGATCGAGCATCAAGGTCTTGCCGGTATAGAACATATCGTCATTAACCAGGGCGACCACGGCGTCCGCCGGGGCGCGAATAATCGTTCCTTCGGGGGCCGCGATGTCGGTGCCGTTGTGTGGATTTTTAGGCTTGCCGTTAAGGATTCGCTGCGAACCGAAGACGCCCGAGATCGGCCCGCTCACCGGCCACGTGAAGCCCGATGAAAAATAGGCCAACGCAGTCTCCAGTCTGCGCACCCGGCCAATTCCGGCATTATCGGCCTTGATTCGGGCCAGGTCCGCAGGTCTCGGCGTCACTTTTCTGGTTGGCAGACCGTCGATGCGTTGGATCTTGTATTCCCGGCTGGCGACCGCAAGCGTCCGCTTGCTGGTTTTCCCATCGTTGCCGGTGATGCTCAAGACCGCCGTTGGCGATGCGTCGCGGCCAAAACCAATAAGGAAACGGCCATTCGATGAAAGGCCAAGACGGACACCGTCGAGTTCGACCCGACTGCCAGGTTCAGTCACCCCAAACACCAGCCCGCCTTGGGTAAAGTTTCCGTGCAGAGAAACCTCGGCGAGCGCACTTAATGGCCAGAGCAGGCAAAAGCCGATGACAGCGAGCGACCTCTTCACAGGAGGCTTCCCTGTTTTCCATCATCCTTTTTGCGTGAACGAGCCGGCTTAACGGGCTGGGCGGGTTTACCCGACGCCTGCGCCATAACCTTCGCATCATGGAACTGTATCTCAAGGCCCATGCCGGACTTAACCTCGGCCGCTGCCGACAGGGCGCTTCCCGAACTGTCGCTAACCAAGGCAAATCCCCGTTCCAGAACCCGTTGGTAGGAGAAACTTTCCAGCAATGCTGCGGCTTGCTGCAAATGCTGGGTGCGCTCCGAGACGACCCCCTTAGCCGCCTGCCGCATGGCCCGCGCCTCGCCCTCCAGGCGGGCCCGGGCGTGATTTATTTGTTGTCCCGGTTTGGGCAGCGCCGCCGCCGTTTCGGCGAGCCGGGCGCGCCTGCTCGCAAGTCCCGTGCGCAGGCTGTTGGTCAATCGTTCGGCCCAATCATCAAGACGCTGGGAAGCCTCTTCGACGACCCGGCGTAAATTCGGCAGGCCCCGCCCCAGACCTTCGACAGTGACC
>CBFDEA010000318.1:0-3370 GCA_965603695.1 uncultured Rhodospirillaceae bacterium
GAAGAAGCCCGGCAAAATCCGTCTGGAGACCGAATCCGAACGTCTTAGTTTGCGGCTGTCGGTTTCCAGCTTGTCGGAGAAAGTCTTAACGATCATGCGATCAAACGGATACTTGCGGGCTTGATCCCAGGACGCTTTTTCGCGGGCACTGACATAGTCTTCGAAGGATTTCTCCAAAACCTGTTTCAATTCACCGGTTTTTTGTTCGAATTCCTGGTTTAGGGATTGCAGATCCTGGACGGATAAATAACCACCCTTGGCGGTGGCTTCTTCGGTCAGGCGGTCGGTAAAGGAAGAGACCACGGACTGGGCCAGTTGCTGGGTCTGCTCTTCGGGCGAGGGTATGCGCTTCTTGGTTTTTTGCGGAATTTTGCGGCCCGGCATGGGCGTGCTCTTTTTAGGTTTCGCCGCGGGTGCTCTGGCGGCGGGGGCTTTCGGCGCGACATCCGCCTTAACGCCAACGATTTGAGACGCCGATTTTTTAGCGGCTGGCGGACTGGCGGGCGGTTTTGCTGCGGGTTTCACTTGCTCGGTGGTGAGCCCGCCCTTGCTCGCCGGGCCGTAGGTGTTGCCCTGGCCTGGCATGAAAATTTCGGCGCGCTTCGGTGCCGACGGCTTGGCCTTTCCGTGGAGGATCTTTTCAGTCTGTGGGCTGGGTTGTTTGCTCATGATGGCAGTACGTTACGTGTTCCCATAAGAAAATTCCAGTCGTGATGACGCTCTATTTATTCGTCTCAAGGTTGGCGAGAACATCTTCCAGGGCGCGACTCGCCTTGAGGCCATAGCGCTCGACGATTATTTCGCGTCCGTCGGGGGTCGAAAAACTCTCACGAAAATGGGAAAACAGGGCGTTAAGCATGCGCCGCAGGGCGGCACTATCGATTTGCCAGTCTTTCACAGACGGTCCTTCGAATGCATAATCTTCCGGTGCCGCCAGATGACTGTTAATCAAGTCAAGCAGCCACTGGGTCCGTTTCTCGAAGTTTGCGAAGTGCGGGACGATAACGGCGAAGACGTCGTTGACCAACTCGTTTGGGGAGTCATCGTTATAAAAGTCGCGCCACAGGAAAGCCTCACCCATTTCTTCCTTGCGTTCGCGGACAAGGGCTTTGCAGGCACCCTGGCATTGCTCGAAAAGTTCCGGGCCGGTCATCATCTCGATAGCGGTGAAGAAGCCGGGAAGAATTCTCCGTGACAGGTGCCCATCACCGCCGACCAACTCACCTTCGGATGGGAAAAGATGCGAAAATCGCTTGACCAGCATGCGATCGAAGGGACGCTTGCGGGTCTGGTCCCACAGTTCCTTTTCATGCTGGACGATGCTCTGACGGATATGATCGCGAAGTTCTTTGCGATAGGCGTTGCCGTCGCCCGCCATGTACTGGGCACCTGCGGTGCGCAGCTCGTCGGTCGTCGCCGAACCGCCATTTTCGCCGGAGATTGCGACAATGCGTTCAAGCAAGCCGTTTAGGGCGTCGATAAGGACGTTCTCGCAGACTTCCCGCTCATCGGCAGGGGCGGCGGCAGGGATAGATTGATTTTTCTGGTTGGTCATCGAAGCTCCCTGTTTGAGACAAGAAAAGTGTCCCCTATCGCGTCCGCCATGGCAAGCGGTCATCGTCCGTTGACAGGCCATAAGCTGGACCGTAGGCTCCGCCAGCAAAAATGGATATATTGTTTAAATGACAGAGACCCTGAATATAGCCTTGGCTCAGCTCAACCCGATGGTTGGCGATCTTGAGGGAAACCTGGAGTTGCTGCGGGCCGCCAGGGCCACGGCCGGGTCCGCCGACTTGTTGGTGACCGGCGAGCTTGCGCTGAGCGGTTACCCGCCGGAAGATCTGGTCCTGAAACCGGCGTTCCAGGATGCCCTTGAGCAGAGTGTCCAGGCCTTTGCCAGAGAAACCGCAGCGGGCGGGCCTGCCGTCCTGCTGGGTACGCCCTGGCGCAAAGACGGCAAGCTTTACAATGCCGCGTTGTTGATCGAGGGCGGAAAAGTCAGCGCCGCGTGCTTTAAGCAGGACCTTCCCAACTACGGGGTGTTCGATGAAAAACGGGTCTTTGCCGCGGCCGGTCCGCAACAACCGATCGCCTTCCGCGGCCACCAGTTGGGGGTCATGATCTGCGAGGACATGTGGCAGCCGGGTGTCTGCGAAGGCCTGAGCAAGGCCGGGGCCGATCTATTGATCGTCCTGAATGGCTCGCCCTTCGATGTTGAGAAAAAAAATGCCCGCTTCGATTACGCCCGCGCCCGCGTGTTGGAAACCACTTTACCGCTGCTCTACGTCAATCTGGTCGGCGGTCAGGATGAACTGGTCTTCGACGGTGACAGTTTTGTTATGGAGCAAAACGGTGCCCTTAGCGTGCGCGCCTGCTCGTGGCGCGCTAGCGTTGTCGAGACCATGTGGCGCGATGCCGGCGATGGCTGGACCTGTGCGCCCCAGGGTGCGCTTGACCATGCCAGCGGCATGGAAGAAATTTACCGGGCGCTATGCCTGGGCCTTCGCGATTACGTCAACAAGAACGGCTTTCCCGGCATTCTGATCGGCCTGTCCGGCGGTATCGACAGCGCCTTAAGCGTTGCCGTCGCCGTCGATGCCATCGGGCCTGAACGGGTCCATTGCGTGATGATGCCTTCGCCCTATACATCGCGGGAAAGCCTCGATGACGCCGCCGAGATCGCCACCCTTTTGGGCTGCCGACTGGAGACGATTTCCATCGTCCCGGCGATGGCGGCATTCGCTGAAATGCTGGAGCCCTCCTTTGCCGGTGCGTCACCCGACATCACCGAGGAAAACCTGCAGGCCCGGGCCCGCGGCGTTTCATTGATGGCGCTGTCCAACAAGTTCGGTAACATGGTGCTGTCGACCGGTAATAAATCGGAAATGTCGGTCGGCTATGCGACGCTCTACGGCGATATGTGTGGCGGTTATTCGGTGCTCAAAGATATTTACAAGACGACGGTGTTCGCTTTGTCAAAGTGGCGTAATGGCCATGTTCCCATAGACGCGCTTGGGCCGTCCGGACCGGTTATGGGCGAACGGGTTATTTCCAAGCCGCCGAGCGCCGAACTGAAAGCCGATCAAAAGGATTCCGACAGCTTGCCGCCTTACGATCAACTCGACGATATTCTGCACGGCCTGATCGAGGCCGAGCTATCGGCCGAGGAAATCGCCGGGCGCGGTCATGATCCTTTAGTCGTGGAGCGGGTCTGGCGCATGTTGGACCGGGCCGAATACAAACGCCGGCAGGCCCCGCCGGGGGTTAAAATTTCGTCGCGGGCTTTCGGTCGCGACCGACGTTATCCCATCACCAACGGTTTTACCCGCACCAGTCCGGAAGCGGGGAAGACATGACCATCGTTCTATTC
>CBFDEA010000319.1:0-3363 GCA_965603695.1 uncultured Rhodospirillaceae bacterium
AGAGGGTAATATTGACTTCGATCCCTGCTTTGCCTATGTGGGCTTCTGGGACCCAAACGAAAATCCCGATGATCCCAATGATGATTTCTGGATTGAGGGTGACTATCACCTGCTGTCAGATTCGCCGTGCATAGATGCAGGAGACCCGAATTATGTAGCCGAACCGAACGAAACAGACCTCGATGGCAATCCCCGCGTAATCAACGGCCGAATCGATATGGGAGCATACGAATACAGCCCTCCTATACAGGCTTATGTAAGAATTGTCCCCCGGACAATCAATACGGCGAGTAAGGGCAAATGGATAGCCGCCTTCCTCCGGCTGACGGAAGATTACAATGTCGCTGACATCGATCCAGACACCGTTTTGCTTCAAGACGAGATCGAATCTCAGCGATTCTGGTTCGCTAAACGACATCAAATTGCGATAGCTATGTTCAATCGCAAAGAGGTACAGGATGTTCTAATTGCTGGTAAGGTTGAGCTTAGAATCACGGGGCAATTGAGCGACGGAACATTATTTGAGGGAACGGATGTGATCAGAGTAATAGATAAAGGCAGAAGGAAGAATTGAGAATTTAGAATGTAGAATTTAGAATTGAGAATTATGCGCGACAGACTTCTTTTGCGCGCATTGTGTACAGGTGGATTGCCTGTACAGTCATAATATATTTATCATAAATTTTGAAAGGGCAGAAGAATGAAAACGAAAAGCGCAATTGTCATCCTAGCCGCTATTCTGGCAGCAGCGACTATCGTATCGGCCAACCCTATTCCTGTTCCGCCGCCGGCAAATATGCCCCTTGAAGAGATGTATATTGAAATCCAGCCGGACGGTAACGGCCTTTACGCCACCGTCACCGGTGATTTTACGTTCGTATCCATCCCCAAAGACGTTAATTCGATGCTGTTTCCCGTACCGCCTGATGCAAACAACATACGCGTCCGGGAGGACAGCAACGAACTGCCGTGGACATGGAGCAGTGAGGAGTACCCGACAATCCTGCCGGAGATGCCAAACATACCGATGATTGAATGGCAGGGTCCGTTTCACCCAAACGGTTCGGTTTTTAGTGTTTATTATGAACATGACCTTATCGAACGGCCGAACGATTTCATCTTCTTCTATGCATTAGGAACGGGCAAGTACTTTCCCACCTACGAGAAAACAACCACCGCCCACATCGACATCCTGCTTCCCGTCGGCTATACGGTCCAAGGCGTCTTTCTGGACGATGTGCCCCACGCCTATCAGTTGGATGGCTATCACCTGATGCTGACCGTCCGTTCATGCTTCGGGCCTATCATACATGACTTAATAGTTTCTCTGGTCAAAGACCCGGCCGGCAACGACTGCAACGGCAACTTCATCCCCGATGGCGGTGACCTGGCACCACAGGTTGATTTCCCAAATGCGGTTGACTACGGCGTTGGAGACAGGCCCTTCGGGGTCACTTGTGCAGACTTAAACGGAGACTCAATAGCCGACCTGACCGTTACCGATACCAATTCTGATAACATCTCAGTACTGATGAATAATGGTGATGGAACATTTACTTCAGCGGTCGATTACATTGTCGGCGATTTCCCTGTTGCCGTCACGGCCGGCGACTTTGACAGAGATGGCGATGTGGACCTTGCGCTAGCCAATGACCACTCCGACAACATCTCGGTGCTATTGAATAACGGCAACGGCACTTTCTCATCCAAGACCGACTACGCCGTTGGAGATGGTCCCTGTTCCATAAAGACCGCCGATCTCAACAGCGATAGCAACCTCGACCTGATGGTTGCGAATAAATGGGACCAAAGTGTATCCCTGCTATTTAATAATGGTAACGGCACCTTTGTCCGAGCGGCCGATTACATTGTGGGAAAGTACCCAGGTTCCATAACCTGTGGTGACTTTAACAGAGATACAAAAGCCGACCTTGCTGTCGGAGCCGGATACTCGTTGGCGATACTGCTGAATAACGGCAACGGCGCCTTCGCCCCTGCAATATATTACGACGTGGGGGGCTGGCCCGAATTCGTTACCAGCGGCGATTTCGACACCGATGGCGACCCAGACCTCGCAGTTGCAGATAACGGTCTTAACATCGTGCTAATATTGTTCAATGACGGCACGGGAACTTTCACACCGGGTCCAAAATACGGGATGGTCCGTGAGCCAAGCTGCATAATCGCCCCAGATTTGGAAGACGATGGTGATCTGGCCATGTCGGTGTCCGCCACCACCCGCGCGCCTCGCCCCGGCGAGGTCGACGGCAAGGACTACTTTTTCCTTGAGATGGCAACGTTCGAGACTATGGTCGCGAAGGGTGAGTTTTTGGAACACGCCCGCGTCTTCGACAATATGTACGGCACACCGAAGGGACCGGTGGAAGAGGCGCTGAAGTCGGGCAAGGACGTCTTGTTCGACGTGGACTGGCAAGGCACCCAACAACTGGCAGAGAACGCCGCCGACGACCTGGTCCGCGTCTTTGTCCTACCGCCCAGTATCGAGGAATTGGAGCGCCGCTTGCACACGCGGGCCCAGGATTCCGACGAGGTGGTCAAAAAGCGCATGTCGAAGGCGGCGAGCGAGATGAGCCACTGGGCCGAATACGATTACGTCATCGTCAACATCGACATCGACGACAGCGTCAACCGGGTCAAATCCATTCTCACCGCAGAACGCTTGAAACGCCGTCGCCAGGTTGGCTTGTCGGACTTCGTCGGTGACATGTGCGAAGGGTATTGAGGTGACGCCGGAGGCGATACGGGAAGCGGCGCGTGTGATTGCTGCCGCACGGGCGTCGAAGACCCGGGTTCCCTATTTGATGGAGGAACTGCGACCGCTCAGTGAAGCCGATGGATACGCCGTCCAGGCGGCCATTCACGCGGCAAGAAATGGCGCGATCCAGGGCTGGAAGATCGGCTGCACCACACTGCTGATGCAGGAAATGCTGAAGATCGACGGCCCCGCCGTCGGTGCCATGACGACCGTTCTTGAATCAGGGGCTGTGTTGCCCCTGGCCGACTTCATCGCCCCCGGTGTGGAATGTGAAATCGCGTTTCGCATCGCGCACGACCTGCCGTCTGACAGCCCTGTTGATCGTGCGTCCATCGCCGACCATATCGATGTCGCCATGGTCTCGCTTGAGGTGGTCGACAATCGCTATGGCGATATTCCGTCGCGTCCCATCGGCGAGATGATCGCTGACGATTTCTTTCATACCGCCTGTGTCACCGGCCCGCCCGTTGTCGCATGGCGTTCGTTGGATTTGGATGCGCTGGCCGGGACGTCTTTCAAGGACGGCAAGGTGCAAGGCGAAGGAGTGAGCGACGCCGTTCTCGGCCATCCCCTGAACGCCCTGACGT
>CBFDEA010000320.1:0-3357 GCA_965603695.1 uncultured Rhodospirillaceae bacterium
AAGTTCGCACGGCAGCTTGCCGGTATGGGGCCACATGATATGCTGACGGCACAGCGCCTTCTCCATGGCCGAAAGTACCTTGAGAAGATCGGACTTGGTTTGTGCCTCCGGATCTCCCGCCAAGTGGGCGTCGATAACTCTTTTTGTACGTGCACTCACAGTCGAACACTCTTTCGTTGCCGTTGCCGGGATTTCTTGGGGGAACCCGTTCCAAATAGCGCCAATGGGGGTGACGACTAAATCAAAAGTGACACAAAGTGTATTACGAAACAATTAATGAATTACAATATATGGACATATGACCCTTTTTGCTGTGATCTACGTCACAGGTCATCATGATCGATCAATTTTAGTTAAATGGGCCCTAGGGGGCGCGGCTGTTGAGCGGCTTTGACGGCACGTTTTTGGTGTCGAAATTGAGGAAAGCAATGAGCATCTGAGAGCCCAGTATGATCGGCAGGGCGGCCAGAATGACGGTTCCGGCGGTGGCCGGAATGCCGCTCTCGGCGCTGGCACTCCACGCGAAAAGGCCAAATACCACACCGAACAATAACAGCAACTTGCCAAGCACAAGCTCGATTGAGGCGACCCCGAAATCACGGATGAAATAGCTGTAGAGAATCCGCTTGGCCGTATTGACGAAATGTCGGTAAGCAAAACTCATAATGACGTTGCGTATCTTCAGGCTGCTTTCCTCGGTCCCGTAGCGGGCGGGCATAGGAATATCAACGACGACACCGCGCAGCATATTAAGGCGGAACAGCATATCGGACTCGAAGAAAAATCCATTGTCGATCTTATCGAAAGGCAAGCGCCTTGCGGCGTCGATGTGAAGGGCGGTAAATCCATTGGTCGGATCGAAGATGTTCCAATATCCGCTGGAAACCTTCGACGCGAAAGACAGTATCAGGTTGCCGAAAATACGCACCCGCGGCATGTCAGACAGGCCGTCCAGATTATAAAACCGGTTGCCCTTGGTGTAGTCGGCAACGCCTTCGATCAGCGGGGCAACCAGGTCCGGTATTAATGAAGGGTCCATTTGGCCGTCGCCGTCGACCTTGACGATGATTTCGGCAGCGGCCTCGATGGCGCGCTTGTAGCCGCTCATGGTTGCCCCGCCGACGCCGGTATTTTTCGCCTGGATTAAAACCTCGACCCGTTTGTCCGTGCACTGGCTTTTGACATGGTTGCCGGTGTTTTCGGGGCAGGCGTCGTCAATAACGATGATCTGCGAGACTTCTGGGCCGATTGCCTTGATGACATCCAGAATATGGGCGGTTTCCCGATAGCAGGGAATGACGACGGCTATAATGGGGGCGGTTTTCCCGGGCATGGTGAAACTCTTTCATGAGTAATCTGTCGGGCAAAGATAAACGTCAGAATGCCGCGGTGCAAGCCGGTCAGGTAGTTGACAGCAAGGGGGCCTATAAATGATGAGGAAGAATATTCATTCAAGGCCGAAAATATCTGTAATATGGTGCAAACAAATAAAATTGTGGAATTTCCGGGTAGGGACGGCGGTGTGGTTGAAGCCTTTGAACAGACTCTGGCGGGCATTGATCTATTTGATGGCCTCAATAAGCAAGAGATGGCGGCAGTGGAGCAACGCTGCCGTTGGCGTATATTTGTGCCGCATCAACAGATTATCGACAGGGAAAGCCCGTCCCGTGACGTCTTTTTTGTTATTCGGGGCAAGGTCCGTATCGTCAATTATTCGTTTTCCGGGCGGGGCATTACCCTCGATGAACTCAATGAAGGAAGTTACTTCGGCGAACTCTCTGCGATCGACAGCCAGCCGCGTTCGGCCAGGGTTGTTTCCATATCGGAATCGTTGATCGGCTCAATGGCCCAGAAGCATTTTCTGGAAACCTTGGAAGAACATCCAAAGATGGCCTTGCAGGTCATGGCCCATTTGTCGCAATTGCTGCGTGCCGCCAACCAGCGGATTATGGATTTGAGCACCCTGGGGGCCAACAACCGGGTTCACGCCGATCTGTTGCGCATGATTGGCGAGTTAGGTATCGAAAGCGGTCCGGCCACCCTGGACCCGGTGCCCGTTCATAACGATATTGCCAGCCGGGTCAGTACCACCCGCGAAACCGTTGCCCGGGTGATGAACGATCTGGCGCGCCGCGGTATCGTCGAGAAACAGGGGGCGGCCTTGTTCATCAAAGACGTTGAGCGCTTGCGTGATATGGTCGAAGAGGTTCGTGGCGAGTAAGTCGCTCAGCCGAGGAAGGTGGCGATGGTTTCAAGAAATTTTGGAACCGAAATAGGCTTGGCGATATATCCTTCGCAGCCACCTTCGAGTATTTTTTCCTCGTCACCCTTCATGGCGAAGGCGGTGACGGCGACAACCGGAATATCCTTCAGGTCATCATCGGCTTTCAGCATTTTTGTAATTTCCAGTCCGGAAATTTCCGGTAACTGGATATCCATCAGGATCAGGTCGGGGCGATGCTCGCGGGCTAGGCCTATGGCTTCGCGACCGTCCGTCGTTTGCACTGTCCCATAACCATGTGCCTGAAGAAGATCATTGAAGAGCTTCATGTTTAGTTCGTTATCTTCAACGATCAGTATGGTCTTGGGCATATCAGTACAAGTCCTGGAAATGACGCGTCATTATCTTCACGCGTACGAGGCAGCTTTTATGGAAAAAATCCACCTGATGATGGATGATTCCAAGTGCCGTGTCAAACCCGGCAAACGCACTAAAAACCCTAGCCCGGAAGGGGCTAAAGAGGACTATTTAATCTTCGCTTCCCTGAACACGACGTGTTTGCGCACGACGGGATCGTATTTGCGAAATTCCATCTTTTCAGTCGTGTTGCGGGGATTCTTTTTGGTCACGTAAAAGAACCCGGTATCGGCGGTGCTTAACAGTTTGATCAGTATTGTGGTTGGCTTTGCCATCGTTTTATTCCGAACAGATAAATCAAAGTAGCGTCAGGCGGCGCACAATACAGTGCACGTGAGCCTTGTCAAGGGCCACAGTACACTAGTGGGCGGCGGCGGTGGAAGCCGACAGATTCAGGGTTCGTGCGTACACGGTCTTGTTGTTGAGCATCGCTTCGGCAACCTTGCTATCGAGCTGTAATTTACGTCGTTCAGGCGGGCAGAAAGCGCGTAATTCCTGGCGTTGGGCCTTTTCCTGGAAGCTTGTCCGGCGCCAGGCTTCGATGACGGCGGTCGTTTTGATGCGCTCGTTTATAGCCTTGGTAATGACCGCCTCTGGGTTGTCACTATTGCCATCGGTGCCGCTGGTGCAGATCGTCGGATAAACGCCAAGGCCATGCAGGATGTATCCCGAAGGGGCTATCAGGCGCGACCATGTCAGGGTGATCTCCCCCTCATTGG
>CBFDEA010000321.1:0-3348 GCA_965603695.1 uncultured Rhodospirillaceae bacterium
TGTCTTCGCCGGGTACGGGGCCAGCCGTATGGGCCTGAATATCGAACAACTGATTATCGGCTCCAACAGCAACGACATACTGACCCGCTTCTTCGAAAGTGGCAGCATGAAGATGACCGGCGTCCACCCGACCACCAGCCCGAGCATGGATATCCAGATTTCCAGCAATTTCGAGCGGCTTTTATTTGAACTTTACGGTCGCGATGGCAATATAATCAGGGCAATGATGAATACTTTCAAAGACACCGGCAGCTTTAGCGTTGGCCTTGAGCAAATGCAAAAGGCCCTGGGGCTGTTCAGCGCCGCCCGTTACAGCGACGATGAAGTGGGGCAAACCATCGCCCGAGTGTTGGCCGAGAACCATCTGCTTCTCGACCCCCATTCGGCCATCGGCGTCGCCGCCGGACGGGCAAAGCGCGAGAATTTACAAACCCCGCTTGTCGCCCTGGCGACGGCCGATCCGGCCAAGTTTCCCGATGCCGTCGCGGCGGCCAGCGGCCAGCATCCGGCCTTACCGGAGAAACTCTCCGGCCTGTTCGAACGCGCCGAACACTTCAGTGTCCTCGATAACGATGTCGCCCAGGTTCAGGACTTTATCGAAGCCCACCGCACCGATGGAGCCGCCTGATGGAAATCAGAACGACAACGCTTGATAACGGCTTGCGCGTGGTTTCCGACCCCATGGCGACCGTCGAGTCGGTCTCGCTCGGCGTCTGGGTCGGCGTCGGCACCCGCCACGAAAAGAAGGAAATGAACGGTGTTTCGCACCTGCTCGAACACATGGCCTTCAAGGGCACACGCAAGCGGACGGCGACCGCCATCGCCGAGGAAATCGAAGCCGTCGGCGGCCATATCAACGCCTACACGACCCGCGAAAGCACCGCCTATTACGTCCGCGTCCTGAAAGAAGACGTGGCCCTGGGCGTCGATCTGATCGGCGATATCCTGCAACATTCGACCATGGAACCCGAGGAGCTGGAGCGCGAGCGCACGGTCATCCTGCAGGAAATTAACCAGGCCCAGGACACCCCGGACGATGTCGTCTTCGACAATTTCCAGGAAGCCGCCTACCCGGACCAACCGCTAGGCCGCCAGGTTTTGGGCGACGCCGGAATCGTCGGCGCCATGGATCGCGACACCATCATGGGATACATGAACGCCAACTATAATGCCGGTTCGATGATCCTGGCCGCAGCCGGACGGATCGATCACGACCAGTTGGTCAACCTCGCCGGCGATGCCTTCGCGAACTTGCCGCAAGGCCCCGCGAGCGCCCACGAAGATGCCCGCTACAGCGGCGGCCAAAGCGTCGTTGAACGCCCGTTAGAACAGGCCCACCTGCTGCTCGGCTTCGAAGGCGTCGGCTACAGCGATCCGGATTTCTACGCCGTCGCGGTTCTATCGACCCTGTTTGGTGGCGGCATGTCGTCCCGCCTGTTTCAGGAAATTCGCGAGAAGCGCGGCCTTGTCTATTCGATCTATTCCTTCGGATCGAGCTATGCCGACGGCGGCCTGTTCGGCATTTATGCCGGCACCGGAGAAGAAGAGACAGCCGAATTGATCCCGCTGGTCTGCGATGAAATCAGCAAAATGACCGACAACGTCGGTGCCGACGAGCTGGCCCGCGCCCGCGCCCAGATCAAGGCGTCGATCCTGATGGGCCTGGAAAGCTCGTCATCGCGCTGCGAGCAACTGGCCCGTCAGATGATGGTCTTCGGACGCCCACTGCCGACCGAAGAAACCGTCGCCCATATCGAAGCCGTCGACGCCGATGCCATCTTACGGGTCGCCCGGCGCATCTTCACAAGCCCCCTGACACTGACCGCCCTGGGGCCCGTCTCGAAGCTCGAGAGCTACGAGCAAATCCAGAAGCGCCTCGGCTAAGACCAGTCGTAAGAATTAATGCTGCGGCACCCCCGTAATGATCCCCAAAGAATTATTTGCAACCTATGCTATGAAAAGACTACCATAGCTGCGCAATTAATGAGGGAGAGTTATAATGAGTATTATCATCCGGGCCATACCGGTTGCCTTATTGGCTTTGCTATCTCTGTCTGCATGCGTTGATCTTCAAGCCATCGATGAAGACGTCAGGACCTGTAGCGCCGACGAAATGTCATTCGGCCGGTCCATGCAGTTCTCTCAAATCAATACCAATGACAATTTTTGTGTATACGGGATTAGCGCCGCACAATATGGCTGCAAGCTGGATAAATTGATCATCGCCGGGAATGCAAGTTACGGCAACGACACCTCGGGCGTCTCGACAATAGACTCGCCGGATGGGTCGGGACCGTCAATCCCCCGTCCAATCGAAGAAGTGTTTCCTCTGAACGCACGCGTCGCGCGCGTCTCGGGGATAGCGACGACGCCAAATGTCACAATACCGATCGCCCCAGACAACGTAAACGCGGCCTTTAATTGGTTCGCCGAAACAACAGCGACGCCGAGTGCCTGCAATACCGCTAATTGCGCTGTCGGGACCTACCATGTATCGCTGAGACGACCGACGGTGACGCAAATCTTCACCAACCCCTTTGTCGACGATGGTTCGGATGCTCCCTTGCCGATCAGCATCATCGTGCCCTGTGCCATCATGGGAACGCCGATATTGGTGCTGGGAGCAAGCCCGGCCCCCTGATGCCGGTCGTCCTGGGCCCCGTCTCTAAACTTGAAAGCTACGAGCAAATCCAGAAGCGTCTCGGTTAGATGAGTTTTTTCAATAGTTGGTGGCGTAATTTTGAGCACCATATACAACACCATTGGCCTGGATTACACGGCAACGCGAGCGCATGATCCACGCCTGGCTGAACTGATCAACGCCCAGATTGTCGATATGGGAACCATCCTCAATGTCGGTTCCGGGGCTGGCTCATATGAACCGGAAGACAAAATTGTCGTCGCCCTGGATGCGTCATGGGAGATGATTTCCCAGCGGACATCAAGTGCGGCACCCTGCGTCTGCGGCGCAGCCGAATACCTGCCTTTTGCGGACAACAGTTTCGATGCTGGCCTGGCCCTGCTGACGCTTCATCACTGGCAAGACCTTGAACAGGGGTTGTGCGAACTTGAGCGGGTGATCACAAGTCGTCTTGTTATTCATACCTGGGATCCAGAAGCAACAGAGCACTACTGGCTGATCAATGACTATATTCCGGAACTTCTCGCCTTCGATGCCGCACGTTTTCCCAAGATCGAAGACCTGACCGCAAGGTTTTGTTCCGCCCGGACAATCGTCTTGCCGATCTCTTTCGATTGCGGGGATGGGTTTCAAGGAGCCTACTGGCGGCGGCCCGAAGCCTATCTGGACGAGGGGGTGAAAAATGGCATCTCGTCTTTTCAACAAAT
>CBFDEA010000322.1:0-3343 GCA_965603695.1 uncultured Rhodospirillaceae bacterium
AACATGCTCGGCGTCGTTCAGGATATTACCGAGGCTAAAACCATGCAGGCGCAACTGATCCAGTCATCGAAGATGGCGACACTGGGCGAGATGGCAACGGGTGTGGCGCACGAGTTGAATCAGCCTCTCAACATTATCCGTATGGCCGTCAACAATATCCAGCGCAAGTCAAAGAACAGTGAAAACGATCCTCAATATCTGTCGGAAAAGCTCGAAAAAATCGATAACCAAATCGAGCGAGCGAGCGCGATCATCGATCATATGCGTATCTTCGGTCGGAAGTCCGAAAGTATACCGACGCCGCTTGGCCCGAAGAAAATTATCGAAAGCACCTTGGGCCTGGTCGGTGAGCAATTGCGTTTGGCCAATATCGAGGTTATCAGCGAAATTCCCGATGATTGTCATTGCATTGTCGGTCATCAGGTGCAGGTCGAACAGGTTCTTCTGAACCTGATCGGCAACGCCCGCGATAGCCTGGAAAACGCGGAGGGCGAGAGTAAGCGTATCTCGATCACCGTCGGGGAAAGTGGTGAATTCGTTTACATCGCCCTGGAGGACAATGGCGGTGGCATTGATCCCGATGATCTACCGCGTATTTTCGAACCTTTCTACACCACCAAAGAAGTCGGCAAGGGCACCGGCCTAGGGCTTTCTATCAGTTACGGTATCATTAACGACATGGGCGGTACGATCACGGCGAGCAATACAGAAGATGGGGCGCGCTTTGTTATCTCACTGCCGCAAAGAAAGGAAGAAATTAAACAGATTTCTTGACGAACTCGGTAAGGATGACAATCTGCTGACCATTGACGCGGCCTTCGATCTGCCCGGCGTTGTCGGGGACCAGGGAAATGCTGCGCACGGCCGTGCCACGTTTGGCGGTAAAGCCGGCACCCTTGACGTTCAAGTCCTTGATCAGCGTTACCGTGTCACCAGCACTGAGCACAGCGCCGTTACTATCGAGATGCTTGACCGACTCATCGTCTGTGTCCCCTGAGCCTTGCGCCCAAGTCAGGGTTTCATCGTCGAGATAGAGCATGTCGAGTAGATCGCTGGCCCAGGCTTCTGCACTTAATCGTTTGAGCATCCGCCAGGCTATCACCTGCACCGCCGGGACCTGGCTCCACATGCTGTCACTCAGGCAGCGCCAGTGATGAACATCGATAATATCGGGATTATCAATCTGCGCCCGGCAGGTCGGGCAAATCAGCACACACGTATCAGGCTCGCCATCTGAATTGGGTGGCACGTCATAGGCCGCCAGATTGTCAGGTGCCGAACACAGCTCACACTTGGATTCGCTACGGGTTTGCAAGGTCTCTTCGGGACTCATTATTTATGTCTCACTTGCCAGATCGAGGATAAGGTCGCTCATCGCGGGCTCAAAGCCGAGCGCCCTGCAGCACCAGACTTGCCGGTCATGTGCGTTTAAGGGGCCGATGAAGGGGGCGTTGTCGGAAAATTTTTCTATGTGGGCGTCGAGGCCGAGCATAACCGGGATATCTTCCGCACCGTGCAAGCCACCGCCAATCAGGAACGGCAGGACGATCAGGTGCTTAGCATCTGTCATTGAAGGCCAGCTTGAAATCAACGGTTCCTCCTCGATAAAGGCGGCATTGGTCTGGCACCCACCGGTCAGGATTTCGATGTTCGCGGCCAGGGCTTTCGTCTGGCGGGCGTTATGCGGATTGTTGGCGTTGCCGTGGGCACACAGAAGGATCGACACCTGTTGGCGCTCAAGGTGCTGTTCGGTAATAACGCTGAGCGCCCGATCCGCCATCAGGCGGGCAATGTCGGGATGGCAACCAAGTGGGTCGCAAAGCCTGACATTAACGCTTTGGCTGATGGCGGCAAGCGCGTCAGGGATCAGGGTGTCGGTAATGTAACCGTTGCCGCTGAGCATCGGCACGACGACAAGGTCCGGCGTTTTGATATCGGCCAGAACATCGGCAAGCAGGGGCGCCTGTTTAAGAAAGCCACACCGCACATCGGCAAACAATCCCTGGGCTTTAAGACGCTGGGCCAACAGCGAAACCGGGTTTTCGCCGCCGGGCCGGGACGAGCCGTGGGCGGCCAGCAGAAGGGTTTCAGTCCTGCTGTTCAAGGTCGCAGTCCATGGCCGGGATGTGCCAACTCAGTTCTTCGGCCAGTTGCACGACGCGACCGATGATCAGCAGGCTCGGGGCTTTAAGGTCGGCCTTCTCGATGCAGGCGGGCAGGTCGTTCAGGGTCGTTAGAATGGTCCGCTGCTCGGCGGTGGTGCCGCGCTCAATGGCACCGGCAGGGGTGTCGCCGGGGAGCCCGGCGTTAATTAACTCGTCCCTGATTTTGGCGACATTGATCAGTCCCATATAAATCACCAGCGTGGTCTCGGGATCGGCGAGGCTTTGCCAGTTGAGGTCCAGATGCTTGCCTTCGCGACAATGGCCGGTAACGAAGCGAACCCCCGTTGCCAGGCCCCTGTGGGTCAGGGGAATACCGGCATAGGAGCCGCACCCGGCAGAAGCCGTGATGCCCGGAACGATCTCGAAGGGAACGCCGTGCTTGGCCAGATGCAGGGCTTCCTCGCTGCCACGTCCAAAAATAAACGGATCGCCACCTTTCAGGCGAACAACCTTTTGACCGCTCTTGGCCAGCGAAACCAACAGCGCGTTGATTTCATCCTGCGGCATATGGTGGTCGCGGGCGGCCTTACCGGCAAAGGTGCGGGTGGTCTGCGGCGGCACCATTTCAAGGATCGCATCGGAAACCAGGCGGTCGTACACGACGACATCGGCCTCTTTGAGAAGACGCGCAGCCTTGAGCGTCAGAAGTTCCGGGTCGCCGGGTCCGGCGCCGACGATGTAAACGATAGAGGGTGCGTCCATTAAGCTTGTTCCTTGGTGTTTTTACATGAGCGGACGAAGTCAATAAAGCGTCCGGCCCAGCGATTGGCATCGACATCGCGAAGATGGGCGTACCTTCAAGGTTTTCAATCGATGAGTAGTGAAATTCATGGGCCGGGATCTCGCCCAATTCCTCGTCATCAGTCATCAGTGGCCACGGACCATGACCGGTTTCGCGCAAGCGCACGTAACCGCGCCCCTGTGGCACCTTGTGCATGACAACATCACCCTTGATGACACCGGCCATGGCGTGACGCTTGCCGTTCCAGCTTAAAGAGCGGGCCAGATACATAAGCCCGCCGCATTCGGCGTAGGTCGGCAGGCCGTTCTCAATGGCTTCGGCGACGGCGTCGCGCATGGGTTTGTTAGCTTCCAGGGCGGCCATGCAGGTTTCGGGAAAACCACCGCCGATGAACAGGCCGTCGACAGCGGGCAGGGCGGAGTCCTTGATCATATCG
>CBFDEA010000323.1:0-3340 GCA_965603695.1 uncultured Rhodospirillaceae bacterium
GCTGTTCTTCCTTGGTGAATACGCCAACATGATTCTGATGGCGGCGATGACGGCGATCCTGTTCCTCGGTGGCTGGTTGTCGCCGATCGATATTGCGCCGTTCAACTTGATCCCGGGACCGCTGTGGCTGGCGGCGAAGATTGCCTTCGTGCTGTTCTTCTTCCTGTGGGTGCGCGCGACGTTCCCGCGCTATCGCTACGATCAGTTGATGCGCCTTGGCTGGAAAGTGTTCCTGCCAATTTCGCTCGGTGGCGTGGTTATTGTTGCCGGTGTGTTGGTCGCTTTCGATCTGCTGCCGGTTCATGGTTAGGGAGGGTATGATATGAGTTTTATTCATCGCGGTATCAAAACCTTCCTGCTTACGGAACTGGTTAGTGGCATGGCGCTAACGCTGCGCTACATGTTCCGGCCGAAGGTGACGCTGAACTATCCATACGAAAAAGGCTACCTGAGCCCGCGTTTCAGGGGTGAGCACGCGCTCAGGCGCTACGCCAACGGCGAGGAACGCTGCATCTCGTGCAAGCTGTGCGAGGCCATTTGCCCGGCCCAGGCGATCACCATCGAAGGCGACGTGCGCGATGATGGTTCGCGCCGCACGACGCGCTACGATATCGATATGACAAAATGCATCTACTGCGGTTTTTGTGAAGAAGCCTGCCCGGTCGACGCCATCGTCGAGGGCCCGAATTTCGAGTATTCCACGGAAACCCGTGAAGAACTGATGTACGACAAGGACAAACTATTGGCCAACGGCGAGCGTTGGGAAACCGAAATTGCCGAACGTCTGTCGGCTGATGCGCCGTATCGATGATGTATAGAGGGACTTTGAGCAGATGATAATACAGGGGCTGACATTTTATATGTTCGCGCTGATCGCCATTGCCGCCGGTGCCATGGTGGTTACGGCGAAGAACCCCGTGCATTCGGTACTGTTCCTGATTCTGGCCTTCTTCAATTCGGCCGGATTGTTCGTGCTGATGGGGGCGGAATTCCTGGCGATGATCCTGGTCGTCGTCTACGTCGGCGCGGTTGCGGTGCTGTTCATGTTCGTCGTTATGATGCTGGACATCAACTTCGTCGAATTGCGCCAGGGCTTTTTGAAATATTTGCCGCTGGGGGCAATGACCGCGCTGGTTCTGGTGGTTGAACTGATTGCCGTCGTCGGCGGCTGGCATTTTGCCCCCGAAGCGGCCAAGGCAATTGCCGCGCCGATCCCCGAGAAACTGACCAACACCCACGCGATCGGCGCGATCCTTTATACGGATTACATTTACCTGTTCCAGGCCGCCGGGATCGTTCTCCTGGTCGCCATGATCGGGGCCATCGTGCTGACCCATCGCAAGCGCCCCGGCGTCAGGAAGCAGCGCATCGCCGACCAGTTGGCGCGCAGTCCAGAGGACTCCATTGAAATTCGTAAAGTCGAGTCGGGGAGGGGCGTCTGATGTTTGAAATCGGTCTTTCCCATTATCTGGTCGTTGCCGCGATTTTGTTCTCGCTTGGCATCTTCGGTATTTTCATGAACCGCAAGAACGTCATCGTCATTCTGATGTCGGTCGAATTGATGCTTTTGGCAGTTAACATCAACCTGGTGGCGTTCTCGGTTGAACTCGGCGATTTGGTTGGCCAGATATTTGCGCTGTTCGTGCTCACCGTCGCCGCCGCCGAAGCGGCTATCGGCCTGGCTATTCTGGTCGTCTTTTTCCGTAATCGCGGCACCATCGCCGTCGAAGACATCAACACGATGAAGGGGTAGGGAGAAGATGATTCAAACAGCCGTTTTCCTACCGCTCTTTGCCGCTTTGCTGGCCGGGCTGCTGGCCTTCGCCAATGTCGGAGATGACAAGGCGAAGAAAGCACGCCTGAATAAGATGGCCCAGTATGTGACCTGCGGCGGCTTGCTGCTTTCGGCAGTCCTGTCGATCATCATCTTCAATGATGTCGCCCTTGGCGGTCATCCGCAAAACGTTCAGTTGTTTAGCTGGATCGATTCAGGCTCTTTGAGCATTTCGTGGGCGCTGCGGGTCGATAGCCTGACGGCGGTGATGATGATCGTCGTTACCGTGGTCTCCTCCATGGTCCATGTCTATTCCATCGGCTACATGAGCCACGATCCGGACGTGCCGCGTTTCATGTCTTATCTCAGCCTGTTCACGTTCTTCATGCTGATGCTGGTGACCGCCGATAATCTGGTGCAGATGTTCTTCGGTTGGGAAGGGGTTGGCCTGTCGTCCTATCTGCTGATCGGCTTCTGGTATAATAAGCCTTCTGCCAACGCCGCCGCGATCAAGGCCTTCGTCGTCAACCGTGTCGGCGACTTCGGCTTCGCCCTTGGCATCTTCACCGTTTTCATGATGTTCGATCAACTTCGACGAAATCTTCACTGCCGTTCCATCGAAAGCCAATGACACCATCAACGTCTTTGGCGGTGAGTTCAACGGCCTGACCGTGGCCTGCCTGCTGCTCTTCGTCGGGGCCATGGGCAAGTCGGCGCAATTGGGCCTGCACACCTGGCTGCCTGACGCCATGGAAGGTCCGACCCCGGTGTCCGCCTTGATCCATGCCGCGACCATGGTCACCGCCGGTGTCTTCATGGTCGCCCGGCTGTCGCCGTTGTTTGAATATTCCGAAGTGGCGTTGACGGTGGTCACCATCGTCGGCGGATCGACGGCGATTTTCGCGGCCACCGTGGCCTGCACGCAAACCGACATCAAGCGGGTGATTGCCTATTCGACCTGCTCACAGCTTGGCTACATGTTCTTCGCCTGCGGTGTGTCGGCTTACTCGGCGGGTATTTTCCATCTGATGACGCACGGCTTTTTCAAGGCCTTGCTGTTCCTCGGTGCCGGTTCGGTTATCCACGCCATGTCCGATGAACAAGACATGCGCAAGATGGGCGGTCTTGGGAAACATATCAAGGTGACCTATGTATTAATGCTCATCGGGTCATTGGCTTTAGCAGGTATCTGGCCATTTGCAGGTTTCTATTCCAAAGACATAATTCTTGAGGCCGCCTGGGGCGCCCATACGGGCGTCGGAGGGTACGCCTTCTGGATGGGTATCACCGCCGCCTTCCTGACCGCCTTCTATTCATGGCGGGTTCTCATTATGACGTTCCATGGCGAATCCAGAGCCGATGAAACCGTATTGGCCCACGTTCACGAAAGCCCGAAAATCATGCTGGTGCCGCTAATGGTGCTGGCGGCGGGTGCACTGTTCGCCGGTTACTTCGGCTATGAGGTCTTCGTCGGTCATAAAATGGAAGAATTCTGGGGCAGTGCGCTTGTCGTCCTCGACAGCCATCAAGCCCTGGAGGCCGCGCACCATGCGCCGTTCTGGGTTA
>CBFDEA010000324.1:0-3314 GCA_965603695.1 uncultured Rhodospirillaceae bacterium
ACACTGGTCAGCTACAGCGATTAATCACCATCGCTGACATGCCTGATGACCTTCTTCATGACGCTTGGCAGGGCATGGTCAGAGAACTGCTCGGGACTGCTCCAAACCCCGGAGTTCACACTTTTCTGATGACTGTGCCCGCGAAGCACGCTTAAAGACAGATGAAAATGAGTGAAGGTATGGCGGACCGTGCCCGGCATGGTCCGCCAGTTCGCAAGCACCGGCGCTTGCCTGATCGCCTCCTCAAGGTCCCAATCCTTCTCACGCCACTGGGTCGATGGGATTTCCATCATGCCGCCGAGCAAGCCCTGCTCAGGGCGACGGCGCAGCAGGATCAGACCCTCCGCGCTTTCTGTCCAGAAGACGATGCCATGGCGGGTTGGCTTGGACTTTTTAACCGCCTTTACAGGCAATTGTTCGGCCACCCCGGCCTTCACGGCGGCGCACATCGTGCGCCACGGGCACTGATCGCAAAGCGGTTTTCCCGGTTTGCAGATTGCCGAGCCCAGATCCATGAGCGCCTGCACCATGTCACCTGGCCTGTGCGCCGGGATCAGCGGCGGCAACGCCCGACAAACCTCGGGGCGTAAACCCGGCAGGGGTGTTTGCAACATCAGCAAACGACTGATCACCCGGACAATATTTCCATCGACCGGAGCACTGGCATGGCCGAAGGCGATAGCGGCAATGGCGGCGGCGGTGTAGGCACCGATACCCGGCAGGCTGACAAGCTCTTTCTCAGTGTCGGGAAAGCGACCGTCATATTGGTTGGCGATAACCTGCGCACACTTATGCAAGTTACGCGCCCGGGCGTAATAGCCGAGCCCCTGCCAGGCGTGCAGGACCTCATCCAGATCTGCCGCCGCCAGGTCACCCAACGTTGGCCAACGGCGCATAAATGCCTCGAAATAAGGGCCAACGACCGGCACCGTTGTTTGTTGCAGCATAATTTCCGACAGCCAGACACTGTATGGGTCTGGGTTTTCAGTGCGCCAAGGCAAAACACGCTTGTGATCCCGATACCAGGCAAGCAGGCTGGTCGTTAATTTTGTTGAATTTCTCATGGAATTAAACTCATTGCCGCTCATATAGAAGCTATCTTGGCGTATTTAATGCCACAACGACAGAAACGTTTCAGCTTGCCGTAAGAAGACCGTGATATGGCTGCATAATAACAATCGAAAGAAAGCAAAAATGGCAGGCACGACGGAAATTTATCTATGCAGGGCAGGACAAGCCCTGAAGCAGGGGCGGGTTGAATACTCTGACAGTATCGCCAACAAGGCCGACGCCGAAGCCGATGCCATCCAACGCTGCAAGTGGGACAAGAAACTCGCCAAAATCGCCTATTACGCGGTCACCGTGGAAGGCGATTTCCGCATTATTCTGACCTACACCAACCCCAATATCGGCAATGACGATGAGCCGGAAAAACCCAAAGAAGTAAAAAAGAAGGTGGTAAAAAAACCCGGCCTGGTCCGCCGTGTCATCAAGGCCGTAACCGGGGCAGGCCCCCAGAAAAAAGCCAAGCCGC
The DNA here is from genome assembly GCA_965603695.1 of uncultured Rhodospirillaceae bacterium. Lineage (GTDB taxonomy): Bacteria > Pseudomonadota > Alphaproteobacteria > Rhodospirillales > JABHCV01 > JACNJU01. Next base: position 1,535 of record CBFDEA010000324.1, read on the forward strand.
GAAAGAAAAAGCCCTGAACAAGCCGACGATAAATTTCTTTTAAAGGCCTGTTAAGAAGTATTCCTTAGTTTAATATGATCTTGGAAACGGGCGTGGGTACTGATGGCTAAGAAAAAGAAAAAATCACCGATATTAAGGCTGTTCCTGGCGATGTTCATCGGCCTGTTTATCATTGAGACGATGATTGAACTGTCCACCGGGACGACGCTGATGGGAGGTCGCAACGGTATTTTTATCAGCCCCTCCCATCCCAATGCCAAAATCGACACCATCGCGATGAAAGCCCGCGGACGGATTATCACGGCCACAGATATCCACGATGGACCGTTCTTCGACACCAGAACGGTTGGCAAACTTGAGGTCGGCGCGACGGTGAGAGTCCTCGGCAAAACGACGGCCGATAGAGAAGTCTGGTATCAAATGCAGCGCTTTGGCGGCAAGATCGGCTACATTTCCGCAAACACCGTGGCTGTTAAATAATAAGAAGCGGCAACACCGGTGGTGCGCCGCCACCCGACATGGCCAGAATCCCATCGATCAATTGCTCTGGCTCAGCGACGCCGGCCAAAGCCAGAAGCATCCGGGCTTTATCACGCATCTCCGCTTCCGACAGAGCATCTTCCGGGTCGCCCTTGCAGTGGTTGCGTAGCGCCGAAACCTCTGTGCCATCCTTCAGCGTTACCCTGACAGCCGCGCCCCAGTCCTTGGAATATGCCGAAACATAGGGCTCGCAAGCGCGCAAGCTGACCCGGCCCCTGCATTCGGCCAGATTTTCACGGGCCGACGTCTCGAAAGCCGCAAAGTCAACACGGCCAAGTGTCAAAGCCGCCGCGACACAGTGCTGCAGTGAGAACTTTGCCTCGTATACGCTCTCAACCCCGGGCTTGTCGCAAACATCCAAAGCCGCCCGGTAGGTTTCCACGACAATGCTGTCGATCAGGGTCGCATCGATTTTTGCCGACAGTTCCAGCGCCGCGTCGATAACCGGGTGGGTATGGCGGCAGCACGGCCACGGCTTGATCGACGTTTCGTGCAGTTTCCAGCGCGCTTCAGGGTGCTTGAGGAGGGCTTGCGGATCGGCATCGGGGCAGGCTCCCGCGAACAAGCCGCGCGCGCCTTCAAGGATTTGCGGTGGACCGGAAAAGCCAAGCGCCGCCAACTCGGCGGCAATCACCCCGGCTTCGGCGCCGCGACCGGCGTGCAGGTGTTTGCTCATCGCCCCGGTATCGAGGAACTGCCACAACCCGGCGGCCTGTGTCCCGGCATTGCCCAAGGCATCGACGCAGGCGTCTTCATCAAGATCAAGCAGGCAGGCCGCCGCCATCGCCGAGCCGAACGGCCCGCAGGTCGCCGTCGAATGCCAAATTTTGTAATGCTCCTGGCCGACCGCCATGCCGACTCGGCAGGTCGCCTCGAAACCTTGCAGCACGGCGCTTAAGAATCCGAGCCCGCCAACCCCGGTTTGCGCGGCCAGGGCGAAGGCGGCGGGAATGACGACACAACCAGGATGAACGACCGAGGCACGGTGCAGGTCGTCCATTTCGAGGATATGAGTGAGTCCGCCCTGCAACAGTGCCATGCGTCCGGCGTCTCCCGAGCCGTTCAGTTTAGCCATCAATGCCAGAAGCTTTTTCCCAGGCTCGGTTCGCCTGCCCGCCAGGGCATTGGCGACGGCGTCGAGGGTAAACAGGGCAGCAGCGTCTAGGTCGTGCTGGCTTACGGGCTTACTTCGGATCAGGCGGACAAGGTCTCGGGTCAGGCTCATGTGTTTCTCTCACCA